>JALHSW010000001.1 GCA_022865365.1 Acidimicrobiia bacterium
CGAGCGCCAACGATCCCGATGCGATGCCGAGGCCGATGGTGATGAAGACCTCGAACGAGTTCCAGCCGACTGTCAGGTACTCGAGGTGCAGCGCCTGACGCAGGGCGCCCGATCGTTGGGGACGTTCCACATCGCCAACCTACGCGCGCTCGGGCGACCTTCTCGGTCTGCAGAGCGTCGCGGAGGATTGTGATTGCGGGTAGCGTGCGGCTCGGGACACCGAGGATCACCAGTGTCGTCGTCGTGACCTTGGCGCTGCTCGGCTCGGGCGTGCCGGCGCTGGTGCCGTCGGCGCAGGCGGCGTCCTTCCCGGGCCAGAACGGCAAGATCGCGTTCGCCCGGGACACCGGCTCGGGACCAGCCGTCTGGGTCATGAACGCAGATGGCTCGAAACCGAGAATGATCGCTCGGAGCGGGGACGACGCCCCCTCGCCGTCGTGGTCGGCCGATGGTACGAAGCTCGCCTTCGTCGGCGTCAAGCACGGGAGCAGCGAGATCTTCGTCACCGATGCCCGGGGCAAACACACGAAGAGGCTCACCAAGACCGACGTCAACGAGAGCGCACCGACCTGGTCGCCCGACGGGTAGAAGATCGCGTTCGAGGGGAACCTCGACGGGGTGGCCAAGATCTACACGATGAATGCCGACGGCTCGAACCAGACACCGGTCACCGACGACGACGCCCTCGACCGCGCCCCGACCTGGCAGCCGATCGCCTGAGGACGCGTGTTCCTCTTCGGTGGTACCTGGCACCGAGATCGACAAGTCATCACAAGACGTCGTACACAATGACCTTCTTGCATCTTCCTGCTTCGTCAGCGGCCGTCGACCGCTATGCGACGCCGAGGTAACGGCGCAGGGCGCTTCGGATCACCTCGCTCGTGGTCGCGTCGTCCTGCCCGGCGCGTGTTTCGACGGCCTCCCGGAGCTCCGGGTCGAGCCTCACCGGTACGACCTCGGCCGGGCCCGAGCCCATCGGGGGTCACCCACGACGGCGGAGGATCTCGTCGACGTCGTAGCCGTCCTTGCTCGAACAGAGGCGTACTCTGAGGGCGTGGCTCCACGGAAACACTCTGCGCCTTGGTGGCAACGCTGGTATCTGCGTTCCGACGGATAGGAGGACCGGATCTTGAAATGGGTCTTCCCCTGCATCTTCATCGCGCTCGTGATGTCGGCAGTGCTGCCCGCGGCGCCGGCGGCAGCAGAGACGACCGCGACGGTCAAGGGCAACGTGATCACGATCGCGATGACCGTCGACGTCGTCGGGGCCAAGGGCAAGCTGAGCCCCGACGGGACGAAGTCGCTGATCGACTACTGGAACACGAGCCTCAATGACACGTGGGGCGCTGCCTTCGGGCAACTCCCGTACAAGAACTGCTTCAAACTCGAGCTGAAGCTCAAGCTCACCGCGCGCGGCGACGATTTCGATTCCAGCACGGGGCGGCATCGCATCGTCATCAGCGCGCCCACGGGTGGGCTCACCTTCGACGGGACCGGGTTCGCGGGCGCTCCCGAGACGACCAGAAACACCAAGACCGATGACGGGACCCGTTCGTTCGAGCACGACCGCTACGGCAAGATCCCGGAGGACGCCCCCCCGACGGTGATCGCCCATGAGTTCGGCCACTTGATGGGCCTCGGCGACGACCGCAAGAACGGGAAGCCCAAGAACGGCCGTGACGGCACGATGATGGTCGGCGGTGTCGCCGGCGTGGACCCCAACGTGGTCCAGAAGATCGACCAGGACCTCGTCGAGCGCATCGGCAACGCGATCGAGAAGCACCTCGACAACCAGGGCAAGAAGCTCCCCAAGTGCGAGGAATGGACAGGGAAGCTGACCTCGGGGCACTCCATCCCCCTCGCTGCGTGCACGTTCACGTGGAGCGGCACCTTCGACGTCGGTGTCGTCGAAGACGACCTGATCGGGAGCGGGACCGTGTCTCCAGATGGGCGCTGCCCGGCGCAGGGCGGGCCGGTCACGATCACGGGGACGGCCGACAACGACGGCTTCACCCTCGGCTCCAACAGCTACGTCTTCGCCGCCGGAACAAGAATCGAGAAGACCGCGCCCGACCGCGCCGAGGGCACCTCCGCGTACCACGACGCCTACAACGACGTGATGACGACATTCAAGATGAAATGCCGCAAGAACTGCGGAGAAGCGGTCGGTTAGCAACTCGCGCTCGCACCGACCGCGCTTGCCGTGGCCGGACCGGCGACGCCAGCGGCGCCTCAACCGTAACGCTTGACTATTTCTCGCGCTCCCGCGAGTTCGGTTCCTAGCCGAAGCTCACCGTCCCTGAGCCGGCAAGCGACCCCCAGAAGGCGACCGGGGGGTCGACGTTGCTCTCGTCGCACTTGCCGCTGCTCGTGAGTGGCAGGATGAACGCGTACGTGAGGGTCATGGCCACTGAGCCCGTGATCCCCGCATACGACTTCGTTCCACTGACGATCGGGACCGGCGCACTGGCGACCGCCGAGCCCGAGCAGTTCACATCATTGAAATCGGGCGACTCTGCGGCGGCGTTTGCCGCTCCCAACTGCGTCCTGTCGATCAGGACCGTGCCCTTCTTCAGGACGAGCTTGACGTATTCGCCGTTCTTGGTGGGCTTGCCGGCCGAGTTGGCAGCGACGCCCTTGCCGCTGTCAGCGATCGCCCCGGTGATCACGATCGGCACTCCTGGTTCATCTTGTGTGAACGGGGCCCATACCTTGATGGTGCCCCCAACCGGAGCGGTGGCCGCAAAGGCAGAAGCGCCGCTGAACAGCAGACTCCCAACGACGGCTACACCGAGTGCTGTCTTGGCAACTCGCATCATGAGTTCGCGAAGTCGAACACCGCGAGTAGCAGGATCACGGCCCCGCGGCGTCACCGCACTCGGGACGTTCGGCCCTGTCGGGGTCCGAGATCGGCGAATACGCTCACCGCAGCAAGTGCCCCCGTCCACCCCCCTGGGCGGGGGTGCGACGTTTCCGGGGCGTCGTCGAGGCGGCTGCCGACGGGTCGTCCTGCCGGCACGATTCGCCGGCTGAAGGCGACGCCGTGGGCCCGTTCGGGAAGATCGGAGCGCTCACCGGCAAGGTCGACAAGAAGCTCCTTCGCGACGGCACCCTCGCGTCGGGTCGAGTCCTGCTCGTCGAGCGGACGAAGGTCGTGTGCGTCGTCACGCTCGAGGTCACGCTCGAGGGCGAGGCCCCTACGAGGCGATCTGCCGACCGATGCTCTCGGTGGTGATCATCGGGATGCTGATCCCCGAGGACCGCCGTGGTGCCGTCGAGCTACTCGCCGCGCTCGCCGATCGCGGTGTCGAACGCGGTGTTGAGCGCGGTGAGGCCGTCGTGGGGTAGGACTACCGGATGGGTCGGCGGCTCACCTTCTGGCACCTCGGCGCTCAGGCACTGGTGATCGTGGCGACGGTCTCGGCAATGCTGACGACCGGAGATCGCGCCAACACGGGGATCGTCGAGGAGAGCCTCGGAACGCCGGGCAGTGTGTTCGTGGTCGTGCTCCTCCTCTTGGCCGTGCCCGCACTCGTGGTCGGAATCGTCGATGGCGTGCTCGCGCGGCGTCGGGGTGGGATGGTTCGACGCTTGATCCGGGCGATCCTGATCGTTGCCTTCGGCGCGTTGGCCGCGCTGTTCGTGACCGTCGCGGCCGAAGGATCGTGTGACGGCTCGTGCATCGACCCACCCCGGGGTGAGATCCTCGCCGGGTTCGGGGCCGCCGAGACCGCGCTCGTGGTCGAGTGGTCGCTCGCGGCGATCATCGCCACGATCGGTGTCGGACAGACGAGCGATCCGGAGTGACGTGCGTCGATCTGTGTGAACGATGTACCGGGAAGGAGTCCGGCCGAGTCTGCTCAGTGCCCTTCTCGCCACCCGATGACCCCCGCCCAGCCGCCGCATGACCCAGAACCCTGGGCGGGAACCTGCAACCACGACGCCCGTGTTGATGGGGTGCCCGCCCACCTGGATCGGAGGCAGTAGGTTCGCGCCCCCCGACCGCTCAGGAAGGAACCCCATGTCGCGCCGAGCTCGCCAGGTGATCGCAGTTGTGGCGCTCGGCGCGGCGGGCCTCGCTGTCGCCGCGCCCAGTTCGGCGGCGGTTCGCGCTGGCGCGCCCACATCAGTGCACCGGGCTCCCGCCGTCACCTACACCGGAGCCTTCGAGTTCGAGGGCATCGCGGGGAAGAAGACGGGCAGGTTCTGCCGGGGCTCCGGGGTCTTCGGTGTGGCGAAGCCCGGCGCGAAGGTGACGATCTCGGAGCGCAACGCGGCGGACGATTTCAGCACGCTGGCCAAGGGCAAGCTTGCCAAGGGCACGTTCGTCACCGACGCCGTCACCGACACCGGCGGCAAGGTCTGTCGAATGGCGTTCCGGGCCAACGCGGCGGTCGCGCCGGCCGACGACTCGAGCGTCTACCTCGAGGTCAAGGGCCTCGCCTTCAACCTCCAGTTCCCGGCGGCCGACGTCGCCGACGGCGATCTCGGCACCTGGACGTGCGGGTCCTTCGACGACGGCTGCGCGCGCGTCGTCGGGGGCTGACCTGCCCTGAGCTCGACGGCTACGGAGTGACCCCGAGGCGCTTCGCGATCACCTCGTTCGACCCAGCCGGGATCGCGGCACTAGCCGTGATCTCGATCGTGTGCGGGCCCGTGATGTCACTCGAGAGGTTGAGCGGAGCAGCGCGGTATTGGGCCTCGTTCGCGGCCGAGAGCGTGCTTGCCCCCACCGAGCCTCCGCATGACCCGAGACCCCAGGCGCGCACCCGCAGCTCGGCTCGCCCTTCGCAACGAGCCCGCGTCAGGGTTGGAGGCGCTTGAGCGCGAGCGCCTCGAGCTTCACCAGCTGCTGTCGGATCGTCGTCGCCCGACCTCCCGTCGGCAGCGGACCCGACGGGAGGTTCCACCCCACGTTCACGCAGCTCGTGCCCTTCTTGACGTAGAGCGCCGGAGAGTGAATCTCGGTCTTGGGGGTGCTCTCCCGGGTCCTGACGTCGTAGAAGCCGAGGACGCGGCCGACCTTGATCGCGGTGAGTCCCTTGTCCGGCTTCGTCGGGCACTGCGAGGCGACGTCGAGGAACACCGTGAAGTTGCGCTTCAGGTCGGTGGTGGGCTTCAGCGGGTAGTCGCACGCCTCGGGGACGAACTCGTTGGGCCTGCCGTCCTGCACCGACTCGTGGATCACCTTCTGGATCGCCGGCGCCGAGAGGAGGCTGCACGGGTTCTGCGCCGTCGCCGCGGATGCGCCCGACGCGAGGACGGTCGCACTCCCGATGACCGTCAACGCGGCCGTCAGCAGGTACGCACTCCAATGGCGTCGCGTCATGGTCGGATCCTCTTCGCTCACCGGGTCTTGGTGGTGGGCACCATCACTAGTCGATCCCCCGTCGGGAGGGTCTGCCCTGAGTTTGGTTGACGGTGGTTGGCACGCCGACGAGGAGCTCGCCCTCGTCGTGGCGGTCCTGCTCGACCAGCCGGGATCGCGGAACTAGCCGGTGAAGGTGGGTGCGACCTGCAGCGCGACCGGGCAGGTGAGTGCCAAGGCGAGGCCGGCGGGCAGACCACCCGCGTCGCCGCTGAGCGCGGGTCCCGCGGTCGCGACGCCGGTGGTCGGGTCGACCGTGAAGATGCGATTGACGGTCGGGGCTCCGAACTGCGACCCGATGGCCCACAGCTTCCCGGAGCTGTCGAACTCGAGCCCGGTGAGCTCGGAGTCCGTTCCGACCCCGGTGCCGATCGGGGTCATCGCCCCGTTCGACGGATCGCGGAGGTTGAGGATCGCATTCGCACCGAGCGCGAGCACCTGTGCCGTCACGTCACCCTGGGGCGCGACACCGTCGCCACTCGTGGTCGACGTGGTGGTGTCGGTCGCTTGGCTGGCGGCTGCACCACCGAACTGCAGCGAGTTGAACCCGGGGTCGGCGTCGGCGAGCGTCATCATTCGGCCGTCACACGACGCCGTGAGCGCCTGCTCGTTGGTCGTGAGCGTGCCGAGACCCTTGAACGTCGCCGACAACGGGTTCGCGGGGTCGACCTGGTACAGGCAGAACGCATCGCCACTGCTCTGCCCGTTCTTGCAGGCGTCGTCATCACCGATCATGGAGACGAAGAGGCGGCCGGTCGCGTCGAACGTGATGCCCCCGTAGGCGGGGTACGCAGGACTCGTGCCGAGGCTCGCAGTGGACGTGCCGATCCGGCCGAGGTCGGTCGGGAGACCCGTGGCGGTGTCGAACTGGATGAGGTGGACCGTCGGTGCGGCACCCTCCACAGTGGCGACCCCGTACACGTGCCCGTCGGCGGTCTCGGTGAGGTCGCCGACGCAGGCCCCGCGCGAAGCGGCGGTCGGCAGCGCGGTCACTGCTCCGGTCGAGAGGTCGACCGTCGCGAGCTGACACCCTTCTTCACGGCCGAAGAACTGGATCGTGTAGGCGGTGGGACCACCGGCTGCGCCGACCGAGGGAGCGCTCTCCACGAGTGCGCCCGTCACCACACCGCAAGCCATGAGCGAGGCCGCAGCCGCCGCCACCACACGTCGCAGGATCATCGGAACTCCCGTTCAAAGCCTCGGCCACCCGTGCAGCGGCTCGCCGGACAAGCCCGGCGCCCCGCTCCGAACCCCATTTCTAGTCGCGTTTCTACTCGCGGCGGGGGTCCGCTGCACCCATGGTCCGACAGCACATGGTCGCGTCCTTGTTCCTCACCCGCTATTGGCGCATGCCTTCCCATGAGAATCGTACTCATGGCCCCGGAGCCTTCTCGCCGTTGAGGGTGTCACCCTCCAAAACCCGACCCAGTCTCCGCATAGCGAAGGACTCTAGGCGAGGACCTGCAACTCGGCTCGCCCCAGTGCTCGCGGGCCTGCTCGACCAGCCGGGATCGCGGAACTGGGAATATGGTGACGCTCGACGTTCCTGCCGGGCCTCCAAGTAAGGGGCGCATCGAGTGTCGACGGGCAACTTCCGGCGGCGACCTGGATCGCGAGGCGGGTCTTGCCGCCGCCGTAGAAGTCCTCGTCGCTCCCCTGGACGGTGTCATCGCTCGTGCTTAGGCTCTTGCTCGGAGCCTCAGCGGC
>JALHSW010000310.1 GCA_022865365.1 Acidimicrobiia bacterium
ATGGTCTCGATCTCGGTGGGCGCCTCCCACCGTTCAACGGCACGGTCGACGATCGAGCGGGCGCGCTGGTTCAGATCACGTGGACCCGCCGTCACACCCCGCTCGCCCAACTTCCAGACCGCGCGGACTTCCTCGATCGGCTCGTCGTCCTCGTAGAAGTCGTTCTGATCCATGGGTCCATCCTGTCATGTCACGGATCATCTGGATAGGCGCTCCCCAGATGCCACTCCTCGTCGTTCCCGGAACGTGAGGGGTACAACACAACCCGCACGGGTTCGTTCCCGACCACCGTCGCCACCATGGCCCTCCACCCACGGTCCGGGTGGACGTGTGCCCGATACGGCAGGCGGCCAACCCCCTCGATCGCCGCCCGAACCTCATCGGCATCCAGGCCGTGATCATTCTCGAGCTTCTCGGCCACTCGGGGGCTGATATGGAGAGTCGTCACGATGAGGAGCCGCCTCGCCACGGGCGGAGCCTACGACGGACGATTCGAGCCAACTCACTACCCGGGGACGAGCGTAGCAGATCTGCTACGCTCGTCGCATGAGTGACGTGCCCTCGCGAGAGCTACGCAACGACACCCGCGGTGTCCTCACGCGAGTGGAGAACGGCGAGGAGGTGACGATCACCGTGGACGGACGGCCGATCGCAACCCTGCGCCCGCTGGAGCGGCGCACGCGCTGGATGCGGCGCGACGAGTTCGTGACGCGCTTCGCCGGGCGTCAGGCCGACGCGGCGCTCACGGACGATCTCGCCCGGCTCGTCCCGGAGACGACAGACGACGTCGAGCTCCGGTGAGGGCTCTTGCCGACACGAGCGTCTTCATCGCGCGGGAGTCCGCCCGTCCGATGGATGAGGCCGCGCTGCCCGAGGAGCTGGCGGTCTCGGTGATCACGGTCGGCGAGCTCCGCGCCGGGGTCCTGCTCGCCGCCGATCTCGCGGCACGCGATCGCCGACTGGCGACGCTCGCGGCGGTCTTGGCGTTCGAGCCGCTCCCGATCGACGCGGCCGTGGCCGACGCCTGGGCGCGCCTGCGCGTGATGTTGCGCCACGCGGGGCGCGCCATGCCGGGCAACGACTCCTGGATCGCCGCGACCGCGCTCGCGATCGGCGTCCCCGTGGTGACACAGGACGACGACTATGCCGTCGTCTCCGACCTCGAGGTCATCCGGGTCTGAGTAGTCCGGGTCTGAGGAGTCCGACTTCCTGCCCCGGTAGGCTGACCCCGGATGTCAAAGCCATCACTGCAGGTCCGTTGGCTCGGACGCGTCGCGTACGCCGACGCCGACGCGCTGCAGCGCGGCCTGCATTCCCGTACGCCCGACGACTATCTCCTCCTGCTCGAGCACCCGCACGTGTACACGCTCGGGACGCGCGCCCACCCCGAGCACGTGCTCGTCCCGCCGGCGTCGGTCGGTGCCGATCTGGTCCGGGTCGACCGGGGTGGCGACGTCACGTACCACGGCCCCGGGCAGCTCGTGGGGTACCCGATCATCACCCTTCCCGACTGGCGTGACGGCCAGGTCGATGCCGTCGCGTACGTGCGCGCACTCGAGGACGTGCTCATCTTCGCGCTCGCCGACCTCGGTGTCGCCGGCGAGCGCCACGATCGTCTCACCGGCGTG
>JALHSW010000311.1 GCA_022865365.1 Acidimicrobiia bacterium
GTAGCGTGCGCGCGCCTTGGTACATCGCCGAGAGGGGCAGGTCACCGGACACACCGGCCGCGCCCCACACCTGGATCGCCCGATCGACGACGCGCTCGTAGGCCGCGGGGACGAACACCTTGATGGCGGAGATGTCGGTGCGCGCGTCGGCGTCGGCGGCCATCCGCTCCGCGCAGTGGATGGTCATCAGCCGCGCGGCCTGGATGTCGATGTACGAGTCGGCGATGAAGCCCTGGATGAACTGCTTCGTCTCGAGCAGCCCGCCGTGGACCTCGCGTGACATGGCCCGCTCTACCATCAGGTCGAAGGCGCGCCACATCTGCCCGATCGAGTTCATGCAGTGGTACACCCGGCCGGCGCCGAGCCGGTCCTGCGCGGCCTGGTGCCCGCTCCCCCGGCTGCCGAGCTGGTTCTCGATCGGTACGCGCACGTCCTCGTAGATGATCTCGCAGTGGTCGCTCTCGACGCCCCATACCGTGATGCCACGAACGATGTTCACCCCGGGTGTGGCGCGTGGGACGATGATCTGGGTCATGCGCCCGCTCGCGTCGCCCCCGCCGTCGGCGTCCTCGGTGCGACACATGACGATGAAGAAGTCGGCCCGCTTGCCGTTCGACGTGAACCACTTGTGCCCGTTGATGACCCACTCGTCCCCGTCACGTCGCGCGGTGGTCTTGATCGACCGCGGGTCGGAACCGGCCTGGTCGGGCTCGGTCATCGAGAACCCGGACTCCATGGTGCCGTCGATGAGCGGGATGAGCCACTGCTGCTTCTGCTCTTCGGTGCCGTACTTCACGAGGATCTTCTGGTTGCCGGAGTTCGGTGCCACCACGCCGAAGAGCGCGGCCGCGCCGATCGCGTAGGCGAGCACCTCGTTCATGTAGGCCAGCTCGAGGAAGTCGAGGCCGGCGCCGCCGTACTCGGCCGGCAGGTGCGGTGCCCACAGGTCGGCCTGCTTCACGACCCCCTTGATGTGCTCGCGCAGCTCCCGCGCCGCCTGGATGTCCTCGGGTGTGAGCCGGGTGTTCGTGCGCCGGGCCCAGATCAGGTTCTCGTTCGGCAGGATCTCCTTGTTGACGATCTGCGCGGTGAGCGCGCGGATCTCGTTGATGCGGTCGGAGACCGTGGGGATGGGCTGCACGTTCATGAGCATGGCGTCGCTCCTCGTGGCTACTCCGGGCCGGTCTATCGCATTCGCCTGTAGATGGCTACGCCAGGCGCTGGTGTCCAAGCACCTCGGGGTGCTGCCTGCCGTCGGTCCCTGGCGGACCGGTGAGCAGTAGCGTCCTCGTCGTGACCGCTGGCGGAAGCGCCCCGAAGAGCCTCCCGTTGATCCTCGCCCGCGAGCTCGCGTCGAACCTGTCCACGCCGATGTTCCTCTTGGACGCCGAGGGAAACCTCGTCTTCTTCAACGACGCGGCCGAGCAGCTCATCGGCAAGCCGTTCGCCGAGATCGGGGAGATCACCGCAAACGAGTTCGCTGAGGTGCTCGCGCTCGCCGACACCGACGGCGCCCCGTTGCGTCGTCGCGACACCCCGGCCGGGATCGCTTTCTTGGAGCGGCGACCGGCCCATCTGACGCTCTTGGCCACCTGCTACGACGGGGTGCGCCGCCTGCTCGACGTGACCGCGTACCCGTTGTTCGGCGCGGGCGCCGAGATGCACGGTGTCGTCAACGTGTTCTGGCAGTCGCCGGGTTCGGAAGCGCACTGATGTACGCGCGAGTCTGGGGCTGCCGCGGTTCCCTCGCCGCTCCCGGTTCCGACACCATTCGCTACGGCGGCAACACGTCGTGCGTCGAGGTACGCCTCGACAGCGGGCACCTGCTCGTCCTCGATGCCGGCACGGGCATCCGGGCGCTCGGCGCCGCGATGGAAGGTGAAGAGGACGAGCTGCACATCCTCCTCACCCATCTCCACCTCGACCACCTGCAGGGTCTGGGCTTCTTCCGACCGCTGTTCCGACCCGGCGCCGACGTGCACCTGTGGGGGCCGGCGTCGCCCGTGCAGAGCCTCGCCGAACGGATCGCGATCTACCTGTCGCCCCCGCTGTTCCCCGTCCGGCTCGCGGACATCCCCGCACAGCTGACGTTCCACAACGCGTCGGAGGAGCCCGTGACCATCGGCTCGGCGACGGTGCGCGCCGAGAGCGTGACGCACCAGGGCCCGACGGTCGGGTTCCGGATCGAGGAAGGCGATCGGTCGCTCGTCTACATACCCGATCACGAGCCGTCGCTCGGGGTGGAGCTCGCCCAACAACCGACCGCCTGGATCAGTGGTTGCGAGCTGGCCCATGGCGCCGACGTCCTGTTGCACGACGCGCAGTACGGCGATCACGAGTACCCGAATCACGTCGGGTGGGGGCACTCGGCGATCGAGCATGTCATGAGCTTCGCCGACAAGGCCGAGGTCGAGCATCTCGTGCTCTTCCACCACGACCCGTACCACACCGACGACGAGCTCGAAGCACTGCTCATCGAGGCGCAACGGCACCGGGGCACGGTCGACGACCACGTTCGCCTGGCGCACGAGGACATGACGATCGTGCTCGACGACGACGGTGTGAGCTTCTCGCACGCGACCGCGCCGAACGCCGGGATGATCTGACCGCTGAGTCGTGAGCCCGGAGCCCGACGCCGCGATGGAGATGTCGTGAACAGCTACCGAGTGATCCAGTGGGCGACGGGCGTCGTGGGCAGCGCCGCCCTGAAGGGCATCATCCACCACCCCCAGCTCGAGCTCGTCGCCGTGAAGGTCTACGACGACGCCAAGGTCGGGCGTGATGCCGGCGACCTCGTGGGCCTGCCCACCACCGGGATCCTCGCCACCCAGGAC
>JALHSW010000312.1 GCA_022865365.1 Acidimicrobiia bacterium
CCCCGGCTCGATGACGGGCTGGCAACCGGCCGCCAGGCACGGTGCCCCTGCCGGGATCGATGAGGAGGTCACCCATGTCCACTCGACAAGTTGCGTCCGGCACCCCCACCCGCCCGGAGCCCCCGGCGGGCCGCAGCATCGTGGCCCCCACGCTCACCGCCCTGATCCACGAGGTCGCCTGCTTGATCGACGAGTGCGTCGAGCACGGCAACTGCTTCTTCATCATCGAGGCACCGGATCAGCACCGCTACGTGCAGGGCCTCATCCGGGACGATGGCACCCTCTGGCTCGAGTCGGTGAGCGACGAATCGCTGAACCACTGCTGCGAGGAGCACTGCCTCACCACCGAACAGATCCGGACGCTGGTCCACCTCGCCTGGCGTGCGCCGGCCGAGGACGCACCCAACTGGTACCGCGAGCTCGACACCACCCGTGCTCCCGCGCGCCTCGCGGCCGAGCTCCTTGCCCGCACGCTGAGCAGCGCCCACGGCGTGCCGTCGGGTGCTCGGCTCAGTGTGTTGACCGGAGAAGCACTCGGTCCGCCGTGTCGCGCCGCGGTCGCGTAGGAGCGGGCGATGACCGGGTGCCGCGCGACTCTCTGCCGGCCCCGGCGTCAGTGTCCCGTTTGGACGGGAGCGGATCTGCAGTCAACGGGGCATGATTCGGGGGTCCTGTCGCAGGTGCTGCAGAGGAGGTGCCGCGGCCGGGACTGGGGGAACCGATGACCCGCAGCCGAACCTCATATGACCGGTCGTCGGTTCCGCTCCAGGGTGGATACGTCGCGAAGCGTTGCCCGGTCCGAGCACAGAACGACAACGACCCGGCGATGTCGGGGCGAGCGCTCCCCCCGACCGATGCCGAGCGGCAACGAATGGAGGCGGGGAACGTCTTCGAGAGCGTGGTGTTCGAGACGCTTCTCGCGATCCACGGGGATGACGCAGTGATCGTCGACGGTGCGTTGGGGCGCGACGACGCGCAAGCAGTGACGGTCGCCGCGATGGATGCTGGAGTGAGCCTGGTCTTGGGCGGCTGGCTCCCCGACGATCCCGAGGGGAGACGGGTGGGGAAGCCGGACATCCTCGTCCGCTCCGACGAACCCGGCCCAGCGCCGTACTTTCCCCTTGATGTGAAGCACCACGGCCTGGCCGTCGAACGCGACTCGGGCGATGACCTCATCGCGTCGCCATTGTCGGCGCCGTTCCCCACGGTCGGCGAGCGAGTAGGCGCTTGGAGCTTCGTACCGTCCCACCTCCTGAAAGACACGCTCCAACTTGCCCACTACTGGCGCATGCTCGAGGCGCTCGGGCGAGCACCAGAGACCTGCGTCGGCGGCATCATCGATCGCCGCGCCGAGCCACGCGTCTGGTGGATCGACCTCGGCACCCCGCGCTGGAAGGTGTGGTGGAGCGACGAACCGGTCTCCGTCCTCGCGCGCTACGACCACGAGTTCGACTTCCGCCTCGATGTCATTGCCCACACGCTCCTGCGAGCACAAGAGCCGGCGCTGCCGCGGAAGGTTGATCCGGTTTGGATCGCCGAGTGTGGGAGCTGCCCGTGGCGGGCGGAATGCCGCGGCGAGCTGGAGGCAACAGACCACGTGTCGCTGCTCCGAGGCTCACGCTGGACTCGGTTCCTCGAGCACCGACGGCGGGGCGTCCTCACGCGAGCCGCCGTCGCAGCCCTTGATTTGCGAACCGCATGGATCATCTTCGGTGATGCGCGAAGCAGCACCACGGTCGACGTCGCGGGGCTGCTCGACGAGACAGCAGCGCTGGACGCGATGACACCGATCCCCGACGCGATCGGCGCCCGACGCCGGACTGCATTCCGCCGGCTTGCTGATGCGGGCGTCGCCACCGTCGGCGACCTGCGCGCATTGGACCCGACCACGGCGTCGTACTCGACGGCCACGACTCGGGTCGGTTTCTTGCCTGACCTGGTCGACGCGGCGCGGGCAGCCGTGGCCGGTCACCCATTCCGGGCTCGAGGCATCAAGGAGATCGAGGTGCCCCGGGCCGACGACGAAGTCGACCTCGACATGGAAAGCACCGAGGACGGCGTCTACCTCTGGGGATTGTGGGTTCACGCTCCCGCGACGAGCCGACTCGCCAGTCAGGTGGGGTACCGCGCGTACGGCCTTTGGGAGCCGACGACTCCTGAAGGAGAGCTGCGCTTGCTTCGCGATGTGTGGGCTTGTCTCGGTGAGCTCCAAGGCGCGGCTCTTGCCGAGGACCTCACGTTCGCCGTGTACTGCTACTCCGGTGCAGAGGAACGTCAGCTACGTCGCATTGGACGAACGAGTGGCGACGCAGTGCTCATCGAGGAGATCAGGGCGCTCGTGCACTCGCCGCGGCTCGTCGACCTCTTGAAGGTGGTCCAACGCTCGATCATCACCGGAGGTTCACTCGGCTTGAAGGTGGTCGCTCCCCTTGCCGGCTTCCAGTGGCGTGACGACGACGCCGGCGGCGAGCAATCGATGGTCTGGTACAGAGCAGCGGTCGACGATCCAGACCAGACCATTCGAGAAGCGAACCGAGAGCGGATCCTTCGCTACAACGAGGACGACGTTCGAGCGACCGCGGCCCTGCGGGACTGGCTGAGCTCGGTCGAGTTGCCCCGGATCGAAGACTGGTCGAATGCCATGTGACCAAGTGAGAATCGCGGGTCCCTCGACCGCGCGTAGGCGCGACGCGCGACCTCGACAACCGGGGCGTGAAGGGATGTGGATCCAGCGCATGGAGGACGAGCGCCGCCAGCAGCAGTCGGGGGAGTCGTGGCGGCACGGGTCTGAAACCGACGGCCCGGCCAATGCCGGTCCCCGGACCGGCACCCCGCGTCCCTTTCCCGCAAACGATCGCGACGGCTGCGCGCGGACGGCGGCGCGATCGGCGCGACCATGGTGGCATGCCACGCTCGGCAACGAGCTCGCGAGAACGCCGGCCGACCGGCATCATCCTCGGCTTGCTGGTCGCGTTCATCATCGCGACGGTCGGCCTCTTCGTGCTCAGCCAGGGGGGCGACGGCA
>JALHSW010000313.1 GCA_022865365.1 Acidimicrobiia bacterium
AGGTCACGCCCGGTGCCGTTCGGGACATCCTCCGGCGGCTCCCACCGGGGACCCGCACCGTCGGCGTGTTCCGCGACGAGAAGCCGGCGCGGGTCGTCGAGATCGTCAACAGCCTCCGCCTCGGTGGCGCGCAGCTCCACGGCCGTGAGCCCGAGAGTGAGGTCGGATGGATCCGGGAGCGGGTTCCGTTCGTGATCCAGGGCTTCCACGCCGGCGACCCGGCCATGGCCGCGGCCGCGGCAGGGCCGGCCGACGTGGTCCTCATCGACGCGCCGGAGCCCGGCTCGGGGAAGGTCTTCGACTGGGCCCTGGCCGAGGGTGCCCCGCCGGGGGTGCGGCTGCTGCTCGCGGGTGGGCTCACGGCCGACAACGTGGGTGAGGCGATCCGGCGCGTGCGGCCGTGGGGCGTCGACGTGTCGAGCGGGGTCGAGACGTCACCGGGCTCCGGGCAGAAGGACGCCCGCCGCTTGCAGCGCTTCCTCGAGGAGGCCAGGGCGGCCGGGACCGAGGTCGAGGACGACGGGTGGGAGCCGGCCGAGGCGCGCCCCTACGACTGGCAAGAAGGCGAGGCGCGTCGATGACGGTGCCGCAGCGCGGTGACCGTGTGCGCCTCGGCCCGCCCGGCGCCCCGCCGGTCGATCTCGGCCGGTTCGGCGAGTTCGGCGGTCGGTTCGTCCCCGAGACGTTGGTGCCCGCGCTCGAGGAGCTCGAGGCCGAGTTCCGTACCGCGTGGGTCTCGACCGAGTTCCGCGACGAGCTGACCACGCTGCTCACCAGCTACGCGGGTCGCCCGACACCGGTCACCGAGTGCCACCGGCTCTCCGAGCGTCTCGGGCTTCGCGTGCTCCTGAAGCGCGAAGACCTCACGCACACCGGGTCGCACAAGATCAACAACGTGCTCGGCCAAGCTCTCCTCACGCGCCGGATGGGAAAGCAGCGCGTGATCGCCGAGACGGGCGCGGGCCAGCACGGCGTCGCGACCGCGACGGCGGCGGCGCTGTTCGGGCTCGACTGCACCGTGTTCATGGGCGCGGTCGACGTCGAGCGCCAGGCACTCAACGTGTGGCGCATGCAGCTCCTCGGGGCGACGGTCGTCACGGCCGAGTCGGGAAGTGCGACGCTCAAGGACGCCATCAACGAAGCACTGCGCGACTGGGTGTCGAGCGTGGAGACGACGCACTACTGCATCGGATCGGTGGTCGGTCCGCATCCCTACCCGTGGATCGTGCGCGAGCTGCAGCGTGTCGTCGGCGACGAGGCCCGCGAGCAGTCGAGGGTGATCCTCGGAGGTGCCGACCCCGACTTGGTCGTCGCGTGCGTCGGCGGCGGCTCGAACGCGATCGGCACCTTTGCCGGGTTCCTCGACACCACCGCGAGGCTCGTCGGCGTCGAGGCAGGGGGTCTCGGGCTCGAGAGCGGCAAGCACGGCGCCTCGGTGACCCGCGGCGTCCCGGGTGTGCTGCACGGCGCGCGGTCGCTGTTCCTCCAGGACGAGGTTGGTCAGATCCTCGAGGCGCACTCGATCAGTGCCGGCCTCGACTATCCGGGTGTCGGGCCGGAGCACGCCGCGCTCGCGGCGTCTGGCCGTGCGGAGTACCCGTCGGCGACCGACGACGAGGCCATCGCCGGCTTCCAGCTGCTGTCGGAGACCGAAGGGATCGTGCCTGCGCTGGAGCCGGCCCACGCGATCGGTTGGCTCGCCCGGGAGGCCGGTCGTTCGGTCCCGACGGGTTCAACCGTCCTGGTCACCCTGTCGGGTCGCGGCGACAAGGACGCGGCGTACGTCGCCGAGCGACTCACGGGCGAACCGCTCTCATGAAGCTGGAAACGCACCTCCGAGCGCAGCGCGAGACCGGACGCAAGCTGCTCGTGCCGTATGTGACCGGTGGCCTCGGCGTCGACTGGCTCGACGTCGTGCGCGCCGTCGTGGATGCCGGTGCCGACGCGGTGGAGATCGGTATCCCGTTCTCGGATCCGGTGATGGACGGTCGTACGATCCAAGAGGCGTCCCAGCGCGCGCTCGACATCGGGGCCACACCGGCATCGATCGTGGCGGACGCGGCGCGCATCGACGTCGGCGTGCCCCTCGTCGTGATGACCTACTACAACCCGGTGCACCACGCCGGCCACGAGCGCTTCGCGTCGTCGCTCGCAGAAGCGGGCATCGATGCCGCCATCGTGCCCGACCTGCCGCTCGACGAGCTCGACGGCTGGGCCGACGCGGCGGATGCCGCCGGCGTCGAGACGGTCCTGCTCGCGGCCCCCACGACCACCGAGGAGCGACTCCGGGAGATCTGCGCCCGGTCGCGCGGGTTCGTGTACGGCGTGGCGCTCATGGGGGTGACCGGGGAACGAGCGCGGTTGGCGTCCCAGGCTCAGGAGATGGGTCGGCGCTGCAAGGCGGCGACCGACATCCCGGTACTGCTCGGCGTCGGAATCTCGAACGCGGCGCAAGCGGTGGAGGCGGCGACTTCCGCCGACGGCGTCGTCGTCGGCAGCGCACTCGTCGCCCGGCTGCTCCGTGGCGGTGGTCCCGACGATGCGCACGAGTTCGTCCGCGAGCTGCGAGGAGCCCTCGACGCATGACCGTCCCCGAGCGCCCGTTCGACCGTCAGTTTTCGGAGGACTGCGATCTCTGTGAGGCCGCGAAGATCACCGAGTGGTTCCACGAGGACGACGTCTGCTGGATCGCGGAATGCGAGATCTGTGCGGTCCCGATGGTCGTGTGGCGCGCGCACGGTGACCAGCCGCCCGGCGACGATCTCGCCCACATGCACGCCCGCCTTGCCGAGGTCGTCGAGCTGAACTTCACCTTCGAGCACTACGTCGACGACAACATGCGCCAGATCCCAGACCACTACCACGCGCACGCGCGCCCGAAGGGTGGCTTCTTCGGGCACGGCCTCCCGCGCCGCGGCTCGGGCTAGTAGCCGTAGCCTCCACCGTCGGAGCTGCTGGTGCTCTTGGCCTTGCCACCGGACTTGGTGAAGAACGCACCCTGCATGCCCGAGGCCACGTGGAAGCGGCAGTAGAAGTTCACCGGCTTGCCATCCGCCGGGATGGCGACGTCGACGGTGGTGGTGTCGCCGGGGCTCACGGTCTTGTCGATGCTCTGGTCGTCGATGGTGAACGTGTGGTCGGCGCTGCCCTCGTTCTTGAGCTCGATCTTCACCGTGGCGCCGCCCTTGGCCTTGATGAACGTCGGCCCGAAGTAGTAGTTGTCCTGCTCGACCTCGATGGTCCCGCCCTTGACCGTCTTGGTGCCCTTGTTGTTGACCTTTCCGTCGAGCTTGACCGGGGGCTTCGCCTTTGCCGGGGACGTGGCACTCGCGGTGCCCACGAGACCGACCAGGGCCCCGACCAGGGCCAGGGTGGTGATTCCGGCGACGAACAGCTTTCGCATCTCGGTCTTCCTCTCGCTCGGGCTTGCGCGGCTCAGGGTGACGCTCGACAGGGATACGGGCGTCGGGGCCGAATGGATTGCCCGGGTACCGTACATCTGGGTCAATTCTTCGGGGCCCAATCCCTCGGGAGTCATGGCCCGTATCTCCTCATGTGGTCGGTTTCGGACGAGGCGCTCCTCGCAGGGCTCGCGACAGGCGACCGCGACGCCGCCGCGGCTTTCGTGGCCCGGTTCCAGCGCCGGGTCTTCGGCTTGGCTCGTGTCATCACCGGCGACGAGCGCGCGGCAGAGGACGTCGCCCAGGAGGCGCTGCTCCGCGCCTGGCGTCATGCCTCGGCCTACGACCCCCGTCGCGGCAGCGTCGTCACGTGGCTGCTCACGATCACCCGGAACCTCGCGATCGATTCGATCCGCGTGCGACGACCGACGACGATCGATCCCGACGACGTGCTCTCGCTGGCGCTCGCATCGAGCGAGCGCGGCCCTGCCGAGGCGGCCGAGCTGGCCCACGAGCTGGGGCGGCTCCGGGTCGCGCTCGGGGCATTGCCGCCGGAGCAGCGACGAGCGGTCGTGCTGGCCGGCGTCCTGGGTCTCAGCGCACGGGAGGTGGCGGAGCGAGAAGAGGTGCCGCTCGGCACCGCCAAGACCCGCATCCGCACTGCGATGCTCCGGCTCCGGGCCCTGCTCGTGACCGAGGAGCGCGCCGAGTGATCATCCGAGGCATCCGATGATCGCCGGGAGCTGCGAGACGGCACGCGACCGCATCCCCGAGCTCGCGCTGGGGCGCCTCGACGGGGCGGAGCGAGCCGAGGTGCTGTTCCACGTGCACGGCTGTGCTCGATGCCAGGCGGTCCTCGACGATTTCAACGGCGTTGCCGATCTTCTCGCGCGCAGCGCACCCGAAGCCGAGCCGCCGCCGGGCTTCGACCGACGCGTGCTCGCAGCGATGCGCAGTGGACGAGGCGTCGGGCGACGGAGCCTCCGTCGTCGGGCACTGGCGGTCGGCGCCGTGGCGGCGGCTGCGGCGATCCTGAGCGTGGCCGTCGTCCGCCTGGTCGACGCCGGCCGCGCCGTCGACCAGGCGAGCAGCCCTGCGCTCCGGACCGCGCCGATGATCGGTGGCGGTGGGCTCACCGTCGGCCGGGTCGTCGTCTCGTCGGGCGAACCGGCGTCGGTCGTGGTCACCGTCGACTACGCGCTCCCCGACGGTGCGTACCAGGTCGAGCTGCAGGCGACAACGGGTGCGACGGATGGTGTGGTCGGCACGATCGCGGTTGCCGACGGTCAGGGGAGCTGGACGGGCACCGTGCCGCTCCCGCCGATCGGCCCGACGATTCTCGCGCTCCTCGATGCCGGCGGCCGGCCCGTGTGCCACGCGAGGCTCGAGCCTGTCTGAGCGCGCCTACCGCAGGCGCTCGTCGAAGAATGCGAGCACGCGCTCGAGTGCGTCGCGGGTGGGGTGGCCGGGCTCGTCGACGAAGTCTTGCGAGAGGACCGAGTGGGCGATGCGGCCGATGCCGTGCGGGTTGCCCTTGGACGAGTCGATTTCGACGGCGATGAACGCGTCGCCGAGCTCGTGACGCAGCGTGTCGAAGCGGTCGCCGGGGACCATGCGGTCCGCGGTGAAGCGCAGGCCCATCACGCAAGCTCCATGCGCGACGCGGTGCTTCACGGCTTCGAGGTCAGCGTCGCTGATCCCGATCGCGGCGCGGCGTCGCTTCCCGACCGCAAACGGGAGCGACGGTTGGCTCAACACCGGTGCTTG
>JALHSW010000314.1 GCA_022865365.1 Acidimicrobiia bacterium
GTCAGCGCGGCGAACAGCGCTGCGTGACCCGAATCCGCGAGGCCGAGCAGGCCGAGGTGCTCCATGGCTGTCGAGGATACGTTCAGGGGCCGTGGCGTCCGGCCCCGGGCGCCCGAAGGGGGAACCCAGATGACCGATCAGGCGACCGATCAGGCGCTCTCCGAGATCGCCGACCGCCTCGCGATCGAGGCCGTGCTGAGCCGTTACGCGTGGGCGCTCGACGCGAAGGAGTTCGACGAGCTCGACGAGGTCTTCACCCCCGACGCCGAGCTCGACTACACCACCGCCGGCGGCATCAAAGGCTCGTACCCCGAGGTGAAGGCGTGGCTCACGAAGGTGCTGACGTTCTTCGCCGCCTACCAGCACCTCGTGACCAACAAGGAGATCACGATCGACGGCGACACCGCGACGAGCCGGGCCGGCTTCTACAACCCCATGGGCCACGATCGCGCCGACGGCACCCGCGCGTACTTCCATTGCGGAGGCGAGTACCACGATCAACTCGTGCGCACCCCCGACGGGTGGCGCATCACGAACCGCTTCGAGCAGACGATATGGATGGACGGCGAGATGCCGGCGACCCTGCCGGGCTAGGTCAGCAGACAGCCGCGGTCGCGGCACCGGCCTTGGCGATGCCGACGGTGCCGACGAAGCCGGGGAGCGCCGAACCCGCGGTTGCGGTCAGCCGGGCGAGCACCTGCGCGGGCGTGTAGAGCGGGCACTTCTGCTTCAGCAATGCGGCGATCGCCGCGATGTGTGGTGTGGCCATCGAGGTGCCGCTCTTGTCGCCGTAGCCGAGCGTGTTGAGCGTCGAGTGCACCAAGGTCCCAGCTGCGGCGACGTCGATGTACGCGTCGGTGTTCGAATACGGGGCGATGTTGCCGAGCGAATCGACTGCACCGACCGCGATCGCTTCCGGGTATGCAGCGGGGTACAGGGCGGCCCCGCCGGCGCCCCCGTTGCCCGCTGCGGCGACAACGACGACACCGCGGCTCACTGCGGTCTGGAGCGCGGCTTGCAATGTGGGGGAAGGCGAACTGCCGCCGAGGCTCAGGTTGATGACCTTCGCTTGACCACCCGAAGCTGTCTGGTCAGATGCCCAGAGAATGCCGTTGGCCACGTCCGAGTACGTACCAGCACCAGCACAGTTGAGCACGCGCACTGGCACGACCTTCGCCTTGGGAGCACCACCGACCACACCGCTCGTGTTGTCGGCTGCAACGATCGTCCCCGCGACGTGCGTGCCGTGGCCATTGCCGTCGATGCGGGCGAAGTTGCTTGCCGCGTCGGATACGACGAAGTCCTTCCCTTGGACGACCTGCGCAGGACCGAGGTCCACGTGGTTGGCTTGGACGCCGGTATCGACGACCGCGACCCGCACATTGGTCCCGTCGAACCCAAGGGTCCACGCAGGCTCGTAGTCCCCGAACGCCGTCGTGAAGCCGTACTGCTGTGCATATTCTGGATCATCGCCGAAGTTGACGATCAGGGCCTGCACCGTTCGGTCCTGCTCGACCGTGACGACGTCGCCCGTCTTCTCGAGCTCAGCGACCTCCTGTTGCACCTCGAGAGCGGAGGAAGCCTCGAAGGTGACCACGTCGGTTGTGCCGTCGTCGTCCTTCACCACTGCGACATGGTCAGATGCATCTGGGGCGGGCGCTGATTCACACAGCGCGTTGGCGGACGGCGGCGGGGGCGGTGTGGGTGCGGGTGCCGGCGCAGCCACCGGGCCGCAGGCGGCGAGAACGAGCGCGCCGAGGGCGACGGCGCCCAGCAGGCCGCGCCGGACTCGTGCGCTCATCTGGTGCATCCCCTTCGTCGTAGTCCGTGCACAGACCGCGAGTAGACCGCCGCCCCGATAGATAGGACATCGCCCCGATCGGGCGGGTCCTTGAGCGTATCGGAGCAGGGTCGGAATCACCACGCGCGGCATGCCCGGCCGGGGCCCCGCCGCCTAGTCTGGTCGTCCCCCGACGGAGGCTCCCGGTGTCGAAGAAGACGAAGAAGCGCAAGCTCAAGGCCCGCCGCAACAAGGCGAACCACGGCAAGAAGCCGAACGCCGGCCGCCGCAGCTAACCAGGCATCCCGGATCGCCGGGTCCCAGAGACGCGGTCAGCCCAGGACGCGGTCAGCCCAGCCCGGCGCGATGCTGCTTCAGTTGGTCCGCCACGGTGGGGGACGGGGACCGCGGTTTCCTCGGTGCTCCTTGATGTGATGTCGGCGGCAGCGGAGCTCGAGCTGGTCGAGATCCGTCGGGCCGCCCCGCGTCCACGGGTCGGTGTGGTGCGCGTCACACCACTCGGGGGGAGCGTTGCAGCCGGGTTCGACGCAACCACCGTCACGAACCGCGAGGGCCCGCCGCTGCGCCGCAGACACGACCGGGGTGTGCCGACCCAGGTCGACGACCAGGGACTTGCCCCGCATCACGACCCGGCCGACGGAGCTGTCGCACGCGAGGCGCTCCAGGGTGGCCTGGCCGATCGGACCGATCCCGACGAGCTCCCGGCGGAACCCCTCGAGATCGGTCGGTGATTCGCCGCTCGCGGTGGCGAGGTCGACGATGATGTCGAGGTTGATCCGCCGGGACCCTGCCGTGCCCTCGGCGAGCGCGACGAGCGCCTCGGCCTGTCGCTGCGGAAGCGAGCGCGATGGACGGATCCCGTCGATCGGGTCGGGTGCGTCGAGCGCGCGCAACGCCGCCAGCACGATCGCACCCCCCTCGGGGTCGAGGAGCCCGTGGAGCGCGAGCGCGCCCCCGAAGGTGGTCGA
>JALHSW010000315.1 GCA_022865365.1 Acidimicrobiia bacterium
CTGCACCCAGCTCCCGACCTGCTGGAAGTACGTGCCGGTCCAGTGCGTGGTCGGGTCCCCGTCGAACGCGGCGCGCGCGCGTTGCCGGGGCGCACCCGGGAGGCGTCCCGACGAGGTGGCCGTCACGCCGCCGTCGGATGCGCCAGCCGCGCCGAGCACCGCGTCGCTGATGTCGTCGGGCACCGTGTCGGCGAGTCGGGCCGTGCCCGTGAACGAAAAGGTGCGCTGCGAGGGCACCGTGATGACTCGCCGCAGCGACGTCTCCTCGTCGCCGCGCTGCGCGGGGTCGGACCGGAGTCGTGTGAGTACGTACACCAGCCGGTGACCATTGGAGTCGCGCCCGACCACGCGTGTGAGGTCTGTGGGCAGGCGCACCAGGTCATCGAACTCGAGCCCGGGGATCGTGAGCTCGGCGATGCCCGACGGGCTCCCCCCGCGGGCGATGACGTCCGGCGTCTCGCGGGTGCCCGTGACCTCCACGTCGAGCTTGCTGAACGTACGAGGCGTGAACTCGATCCGTTGGCCGGGGGGCGCCAGAGATGGGTCGTCGAGTGGAACGCGAACTGGGTCGCCACCATCGAAGCGGAGGGTGACCTCGCTCAGGACGCGGGTGCGGAAGCCGCCCTGGGCTTGGAGGAGATCGACGTGGTCCGCGGTGATCGGTACATCGGAGCGCACGGTGAGGTGCTGCCCGACCGGGTCGGTGATGGTGCCGACCTCCCACGCGGTGGCCGGGTCGCCGTCGACTGCCTGCGCGGCGCGCACGTTGGTCTCGAAGGTGATCGGGTTGCCGTAGCGCGTGGCCTCGACGGTGGCGCCCCGTGGTGTAGCGACGGTGCGCGTGTCGTCGTTGGTGCCGGGGAACAACTGGAGGGTCGCCTCACCCTGGCCCGTGTTGGGCTGGTCATTGCCGGCGAGGTCGGTGAGTCCGGCGTTGTCACGCGTGGAGCGCCAGCGACGCTCGCGCCGCCGGTTGGTGTCGGTCACGACGATGTCGGCACCGGCGTCGAGCGCCTCGGCACGGCGGTCGGGGTGGCTCGCGAGCCACGCGGCGTAGAGGACGATGTTGTCACCCGTGACGAGTCCGACCGACGCGGCATCGACGAGTCCCTCGCCGTCACCGTCGAGAAGCGTCGGACGATCGGTGCCGACCGTTCGAAGGATCGCGGGCGCGTCCTCGACCCGGAAGATCGCGACTGGCGGCGGATCATCGGCGTTGGCGGGCAGGCGGAGCGTCTGCGCGTCGAGGAGCGGGAGGAGCGGGTTCGGGCGATTCTCGACGGGGGTGCCATATCCGGCGGGTGCATCGAGCCCCTGCGGTGTAGGGGCGAGGAGGCGCCGGAGATCTCGAGGTCGAGCGGTGTCGTAGCGCTCGTACTCCAGGTCGGACCGGACGAGCAGTTCGCCGGCGCTCAGCAGGCGCGCGATCGGCGCGAGCGCCGCAGGCTCGAGCACGCCCTCCTGGATCCGACGGTCGAGGGCGGCGAGGAGGTCGGCGGACGCCGGCGTACCGAAGGTCGTCTGCTCGCGCGCGACCGACGGCCGGCTGAGGAGCGTCGCGAGGATCGAGGTCTGGTACGTGCTGCCCCAGCGGTACGCGGCGAACGAGCTTCCGGGAAGCTCGAGCACGCGGGTGTCGCTGCCCTCGCGGTCGAGCGCGGCGGCCGCGTCTCGCCAGTACTGCGGGATTGCCGTCGGTCGCGAGAAGTTGTCGTCGACGTAGTCGCCGGCGAACAGCGCCGCGGCGTTCGCGAGCACGAGTGCGACCACGACCGCAGTCGCGACGAGCGCCACCGGCGTCGTGCGGCACCAGACGGCGCTCACCCCTGCGCCGAGGAGCATCGCCAGCCCGAGCACGACGACCGGGACGGCCCGGGTGGACGATCGGAACGCGAGCGCGACCGACGACAGGTCGGCGAGGCCCTTGAAGCCACGGCCGACGACCGATGGGTCCTGAACGGGGTACGCGGCGATCGCGACGACGACGCCGGTCAGGACCATCGCGATCGCCACCGCCCGGTACCGCCAGCGCGTCAAGAACGCGGCAAGCAGCGCGAGTCCGGGGACGGCGTAGCTCACGATGAGGATCGGCGCGCTCTCGAGGTAATGCGTGGCGCCGGAGATGTTGGGTTGTCGGGCCTCGGTCCCGTAGAAGAGCCAGTAGCCGAGCCCACGCAGTACCTCGGGTGCGCTCGACGTGGTCGACACCTGCTGGAGCGTCTCGGAGTACGAGAGGACGTTCAGCCCGTAGCGGGACTCGACGATGAGCGACCCGATCCAAAGTGCACACGTACCGAGAGTGAGCACCGCAGTGCGCCAGGCCACCTCACCGACACGCCGCCAGTCGGTGCGTCGCGCGGCAAGCATGAACGCGATCCACAGCACCGGCCCGGGCGCCACCATCGCGAGCGCAACCACGTTCGAGCCCGAGCACGTCATCACCACCAGCGCGATGAGCGCCGGATGCCGCCAGCCTCCGGTGCGCACCGCACGCTCCGTGAGCCCGACGAGCCAGGGCAGCGCAGCGAAGGGGAGCAGCAGCACGGAAGTGCGCGGCGCGTACTGCAACGTGTACGGCGTCAGCATGTACACGAGAGCCGCGACGACGACGCCGGGGCCTTGCCAGCGAATGCTCCGAGCCAGGAAGAGCACACCGGCGCCCGCGGCGAAGAGGATGGCGCCGATCCAGAGTCGCTGCACGGCCCAGACGGGCAGGCCGAGCAGATCTCCGGCGGCGAAGAAGGTCCCCATCGGGAAGACGTTCCCGATGGTCGAGTGCGTCGCAGAGCCGAGGTGGACGTTCGGATCCCAGAGGTCGAGCGCGCTCGACAGGAAGTGCTGCGGGTCGACGTAGAGGTACTGGCGTGTGTCGGCTGCGACGCGTCCACGCGCCGTGAGCAGGAGCGGCACGAACGCGACGAGCGCGAGCACGGCGTGCTGGAACCATGTCGCGCGGCGACGCGCCACGGTCACGACCGTCATACTTCGCGCTCCCCGTCGTCGCTCCGGGGGGCATCACCAGCCGGACGTGACGCATCGGAGCGAGCCCACTCGACCACGACATCGGCCGCGAGCAGCAGGACACCGACGAGCGCCACGGTGTGCACTGCGTCGAAGCTTGCCGGCCAGGGGAAGTCGGCGGGAAAGCGCTCGATTGCCTCGCGTGCGACCACGAACACCGCGGA
>JALHSW010000316.1 GCA_022865365.1 Acidimicrobiia bacterium
GGCGCGCCGCGCCCGCGACCTCGGCCGCGCCCCCGCCGGCCGCGCTCAGGCGGTGCGTAGGCGTCATGGTCGCCGTGCTCTTCCTCGGCCAACGCCCCGACCGACGTGCTGTCGTCCTTGCGCAGCTCGCCGCCGGCGAAGTCCTCGGCGGCCCAGTCGGACTCTCCCAGTCGGAAGCGCGGTCCGGGCAGGGCCGACCAGGAGTCGAAGTCGTCGTTCGCTCCGCCGCCACCACCGCCACCGCCGAGGACGCTGGGCACCTCGCCGGTCGCCGGTTCGGTCCAGTGCTGGAGCTCGGGGCTCCCGGTCGGAGCGGCCGGGTCCTCCCACGCGCCAACATCGGCCGGCCAGCTCGCCCCGTCGTCGGGCAGCGGGAACCGACCCGCCGCAGTCGCATCCTGGTCGCCGTACCCGGAGTCAGGGAACTGGGGGTCTTCAGAGCCGGAGTCGTATCCCGGCTCGGCCGGGGCACCGGCCCCCACGACCCGGACACCCTCGCCACCCGCAGGGGCGGGCCACTCGTCGTCGAACTCGTCGTCGCGTCGGTCAGACACGCCACTCCCCTCACATCCGCCACAGCCGTGACGAACTCGCAGCCCCACAAGGCTAGACCGCCGGCACCCCCTGGTGAGCCCTTTCTCAGGAAAGGCGAGCTGTCAAACCTCCAGGAGCTCCTTCTCCTTGTTCCCGGGTCGAATCCGCTCCCCGCCCAAAGCCAGCGCCGTCAAACCTCCAGGAGCTCCTTCTCCTTGTTCCCGAGCATGACATCGATCTCGGCGATCACGTCGTGGGTGTGCTTCTCGAGCTCCTTCTCGACCCGGGCGAGGTCGTCCTCGGAGATGTCGCCGTCCTTGCGGAGCGCCTCGAGATCGTGGCGGGCCTGGCGGCGGACGTTGCGCACAGCCACGCGCCCTTCTTCGGCCCGGTGCTTGACCACCTTCACGAACTCCTTGCGGCGGTCCTCCGTGAGCTCGGGGAACGCGAGGCGAATGATCGAGCCGTCGTTGTTGGGGTTCACGCCCAGGTCCGAGCCCTGGATCGCCTTCTCGATGGCCTTGATCTGGCTCTTGTCGTAGGGGTTGATCACCAGGAGGCGCGCCTCGGGGACGCTGATCCCCGCCAGCTGCTGCAGCATGGTCGGCTGCCCGTACGCCTCGACCATCAGCTTCTCGACGAGCCCCGGGTTCGCCCGACCCGTGCGCACCGCACCGAACTCCCCCTTGAGGTGCTCGATCGCCTTGTGCATCTTTTCGTGGGCGTCTTCGACGACCATGTTGCGCATCTCGGCGCCTTGGTCACTCATGGCTTCCTCTCATCCGGCCGTGGTCACCAGGGTGCCGATCGGCTCACCGACCAGGGCCCGACCGATGTTGCCGGGCTCCATCACGTCGAACACGATGATCGGCAAGCGGTTGTCCATGCAGAAGGTGATCGCGGTGGAGTCCATCACGTGGAGTTGCCGGTTCAGCACCTCGAAGTGCGTCACCTCGGTCAGCTTCACCGCGTCGGGCTCGAGCTTCGGATCCGCGCTGTACACGCCGTCGACCCCCGAGTGCGTTCCCTTCAGGATCGCTCCCGCACCGATCTCGGCGGCACGCAGCGCGGCGGTCGTGTCGGTGGTGAAGAAGGGGTTCCCGGTCCCGGCCGCGAACACCACGACCCGACCCTTCTCGAGGTGGCGGATCGCACGGCGCGGGATGAACGGCTCCGCCACCTGGGCCATCGCGATCGCGGTCTGGACCCGCACGGCTTGGTCGATCGACTCGAGCGCGTCCTGGAGTGCGAGCGCGTTGATGACCGTGGCGAGCATGCCCATGTAGTCGGCCCGCGCCCGGTCCATGCCCCGGGTGGCACCGCTCATGCCCCGCCAGATGTTGCCACCACCGACGACGACCGCGATCTCGACGTTGAGCTCGGCCCGGGCGACCGCGATCTCCTCGGCGATCCGCTGGACCACTGCGGCGTCGATCCCGTACCCGATCGTCGTGTCGGCGAACGCCTCGCCCGAGAGCTTGAGCACCACTCGTCGGTATTGGCTCTGGGGCATGCGCGCTGGTCCTCTTCTCTCCCGCCCCGCGCCACCGGGCTCGGGGCTCCGGGCTATTCCTCGCCGATCTTCACGCGTGCGAACCTGCGGACGGCGACACCGTCCCCGACGCTCGCGAGCAGCTGGGCGACCGTCGTCTTCGGCTCCCGGACGAACCCCTGCTCGAGCAGGCAGCTGTCCTTGAAGAAGCCGTTGAGCCGGCCCTCGATGATCTTGGGGAGCGCCGCCTCGGGCTTGCCCTCGTTGCGGCTGAGCTCCTCGAGCACCGCCCGCTCCTTCTCGATCACGTCGGCGGGGACGTCGTCGCGTGACACGTACCGCGGCGCCGCTGATGCGACGTGGAGTGCGATGTCGTGCGCGATCTCCTGTGCCTTCGCGTTCGACGGGTCGACCCCGCCGAGCTCGACCAGGACACCGATCGTGCCGCGGTCGTTCTGGACGTGGCGGTACGCGTCGAGCAGACCGTCGGGCGTCTCGAACACGATGATCCGACCGAGCGCGACGTTCTCCCCGACCTTCGACGCGAACTGGCTGACGAACTCGTCCACCGTCGCTCCCTCGAATGGTGCGTCGCCGAGCTCTTCCTTCGTCTCGCTCACGGCGAGGCGCGTCAGCTTCGACACTGCCTCAGTGAAGTCGGGGCTCTTCGCGACGAAGTCGGTCTCGGCCGTGAGCTCGACGACCGCGCCCACGGAACCGTCGACCAGCACGTCGATCGCACCCTGGTCGGCCGCCCGGCCCGCGCGCTTGCTCGCGCCGGCAAGACCCTTCTTCCGCAGCCAGTCCTTGGCAGCTTCCGTGTCACCGTCGGTCTCGGCGAGCGCCTTCTTGCAGTCCATCATCCCGGCACCGGTCGCCTTGCGGAGCGCGGCGACGTCCGCAGCCTTGACGTCAGCCACCGTCACTCTCCTGCATCTCTGCCGCCGGCGCCTCGGGCGCGTCCGCTGCCGGCGTGTCCTTCGTCGCGAGCAGTCGCTCCTCGCGCTCCTTCTGCTGGCGCGCGGCCTCGTTGCGTGCCGCCTGCTGCTCCTCGGCGCGCTTCTTCGCCTCCTCGGGGCTGAGCGGCTTGGGCACGGGCTTCGGCTCGGCCGGCTCGACCACCACCTTGCCCTTCTTCCTCGCGAGCAGGCGTCCTTCCTCGACCGCGTCGGCGATGACGCGACACATCAGGTTCGACGACCGGATCGCGTCGTCGTTGCCGGGGATCACGTAGTCGATGACGTCGGGGTCGCAGTTCGTGTCGACAACCGCGATCACCGGGATCCCGAGACGGTTCGCCTCGGTCACCGCGATGTGCTCCTTCTTCGTGTCGATCACGAAGACCACGCTCGGGAGCTTCTCGAGCCGACGGATGCCGCCGAGGTTGCGCTCGAGCTTGTCGCGCTCGCGACGCAGCTTGAGCCCTTCCTTCTTGATCATCTGGTCGGCCTCGCCGGAGCTGATCATCCGGTCGAACTCCGTGAGCTTGGCGACGCGTGCGTGCACCGTCTGGAAGTTGGTGAGCATGCCACCGAGCCAGCGGTAGTTCACGTACGGCATGTTGGAGCGCTGCGCCTCGCGCTGGATCGGCTCCTGGGACTGCTTCTTGGTCCCGACGAACAGCACCGATCCGCCGTCTTCCACCGTGCGGCGGACGAAGCGGTAGGCGACGTCGATCTGCACGAGGGTCTGCTGGAGGTCGAGGATGTAGATCCCGTTGCGCTCCCCGAAGATGAATCGCTTCATCTTGGGGTTCCAACGGCGCGTCTGGTGGCCGAAGTGCACACCGGCCTCCAGCAGCTGCTTCATCGTGACGACAGCCACAAGTTCTCCCTCAGGTTGTACTTCCGCCCGCCGTGCGTGGCTGGGTTGCGGCCACGACCCTGGAGTTGCCCCCGTCTGCGGAGGCGTGCGGGCGTGTGAGATCCCGAGCCCAATTGTGGAGACCGGACTCGAGTCGGAAACCACTCTAGCGGGCGGCTGTCGCGACTACCTCGGCCGGAGCCGAGCTATCTCCCCGTGATCGGCGAGCGTGCTCAGGAGGACGCCGAGAGCATCCAGACCTCCCCCTCGCCCCGGCTCCGTCCGCCGAGGAGGTAGAGGCGCCGACC
>JALHSW010000024.1 GCA_022865365.1 Acidimicrobiia bacterium
GGGCGTCCAGATGGTCGCGGCTTCGCAATCGGCGGTCGCCCAGGCCGACTTCTTGCGCAACCCGGCGTCGACCCAGAGTCGCCACCAGAGCGCGTACTGGTCTGACCGCAGCGCGGGATTCGGGAACGCCCAGCTCCACACCGGATCGTCGAAGAAGGCGGTCGAGACCGTCTCGGTGATCGTTGCCGCGTCGGCAGGTCCGGCTGCGCGCGTGTCGACTGCCATCGCTCGCGATGCTACGCGGGGTGGTGGGGCCCGACAGTCGAAGCGACCACGAACCGGGTTGCGCAGTACCGTCGCGCCCGGCGTCACCGACGGGAGGAGGGGACCCGATGGCCCCGACCGACACCGACCCGGACATCTGGCACACGACCGCCTGCATCCTGTGCTCCATCAACTGCGGCATCGAGGTGAAGCTCGACGGCGGGCGCTTCGCCCGCATCCGGGGCGACAAGGCGCATCCCACGTCGCAGGGATACACGTGCGAGAAGGCGCTGCGCCTCGACCACTACCAGAGCTCGCGCGACCGGCTCACCAGCCCGTTGCGTCGCCGTGCCGACGGCACGTTCGAGGAGATCGACTGGGACACCGCGATCACCGAGATCGCCGAGCGTCTTGCGCACGTGCGCGACACGCACGGCGGCGAGACCATCTTCTACTACGGCGGCGGCGGGCAGGGCAACCACCTCGGTGGGGGCTTCGGGGCTGCGACGCGCGCTGCGCTCGGCTCGACCTATTCCTCCAACGCGCTCGCGCAGGAGAAGACCGGCGAGTTCTGGGTCGACGGCCAGCTCTTCGGCCGGCCCCGGTGTCACACCACGCCCGACCTCGACCACGCCGAGGTCGCCGTGTTCGTCGGCAAGAACCCGTGGCAGTCCCACGGCTTCCCCCGGGCCCGCACGATCCGCAAGGCGATCGCCAACGACCCCGGACGCACGATGATCGTGATCGACCCGCGCCGCTCCGAGACCGCCGAGCTGGCTGACCTCCACCTCCAGGTCCGCCCCGGCACCGACGCGTGGTGCCTCGCCGCGCTGCTCACGGTCCTGGTCGAGGAAGACCTCCTCGACCACGCGTTCCTCGACAAGCACATCCGCGGCCTCGACGAGCTCCTTGCGGCGCTCGGCACCGTCGACATCGCCGCGGCCTGCGCACGCGCCGGCGTCGACGAGGCGCTCGTACGAGACGCCGCCCGGCGGATCGCGGCCGCGGGCAGCGTCGCGATCCTCGAAGACCTCGGCATCCAGCAGGCGCCGCACTCGACCCTGAACTCCTACCTCGAGAAGCTGCTCTTCGTCCTCACCGGGAACTTCGCGAAGCCAGGCACGATGAACATCCACACCCGCATGGCGAGCCTCGGCGGTGGGGGCGGCGGCAGGGGTGCGACGCGCGTCTCGCCCGTCACCGGGAGCCGCATCATCACCGGGCTCGTCTCCGGCGCCGTGATCCCCGACGAGATCCTCACCGATCATCCGAACCGCTTCCGGGCGATGGTGATCGAGAGCGCCAACCCGGCGCACTCACTCCCTGACAGCGCCCGCATGCGCGAAGCGCTCGCCGCGCTCGACACCGTCGTCGTGATCGACGTCGCGTTCACCGAGACGGCACGCTGCGCCGACTACGTGCTCCCCGCCGCGTCCCAGTACGAGAAGTGGGAGGCCACGTTCTTCACCCTCGAGTTCCCGGGCAACGCGTTCCACCTCCGTCGCCCGCTCCTCGAACCACTCCCGGGCACGCTCCCCGAGCCCGAGATCCACCGTCGCCTCGTGCGCGCGCTCGGCGCGATCACCGACGCTGACCTCGACCCACTCCACGAGGCCGCAGCCAACGGACGCGTCGCGTACGCCGACGCGTTCCTGCGCGTCCTGGGCGAACGCCCCGACCTCGCCCGTCTCGCGCCCGTCGTGCTGTACGAGACGCTCGGCCCCACGCTTCCCGACGGCGAAGCCGTCACCGCGGCGGTCTGGGGCCTCGCGCAGACGTGCTTCCTCGCGTACCCCGAGTCGGTGCGGCGGGCCGGATTCGCCGACGGCAACGCGCTGTTCGATGCGATCCTCGCGTCGCCGTCGGGCGTGGTGTTCACGCTCGACGAGTTCGCGGACACGTGGCGCCGCATCGATCATGCCGACGGGCGCATCAACGTCGCGGTCGACGACCTGCTTCCCGAGTTGCGCGGCCTCGCGACCGAGCCGGAGCCCGCAATCGTCGACGAGTACCCGTTCGTGCTCTCGGCCGGCGAGCGCCGCTCCTCGACGGCGAACACCATCTACCGCGACCCCACCTGGCGGAAGAAGGACGCCGACGGTGCGCTGCGCATGAGCCCGGCCGACGCCACCCGGATCGGCATCGAACGGGGCGAGCGAGTCTGCGTCACCACGAAGCGGGGTGCCGTCGAAGCCGTGGTCGAGATCACTGACACGATGCAGCCGGGCCACATCTCGCTCCCGAACGGACTCGGGATCGACTACCCCGAGGCCGACGGCGGGCGGGTCCGGCACGGCGTCCCCACCAACGAGCTCACCGCGTCGGAAGACCGCGACTGGTTCGCCGGGACCCCATGGCACAAGCACGTGCGCGCCCGCGTGGAGCTCGTCCCGGCATGATGCGGACCGGCTTCGCCCTCCGCCGCGGAAACCTCACGATCGACCGGGGACAGAAGGTGGTGGTGAGTCGGCCGGTACGCCGGATTCTGTCCGAGTCGCCCACCCGAAGGTGAGGGCTCGTGGCGGCCATCCCTCTCGGCCGGCGGTTACCCGCCGACTCCAGCGGCCTACCCGGGGGTGTCTGCGGGCGGGCAGCCCTCCCCCTGTCTGACCTTGCTCCCGATGGGGTTTGCCGAGCCACCCGGGTCACCCCGGGTGCTGGTGCGCTCTTACCGCACCGTTTCACCCTTGCCTGTGCGACCCGCTCCGAGGAGCGCATCGCCATCGGCGGTCTGTTCTCTGTGGCACTGTCCTGCGAGTCGCCCCGACTGGGTGTTACCCAGCACCGTGCCCTGTGGAGTCCGGACGTTCCTCGGATCGATCCGCTCCACCTCCCCGTGAAGGCAGGAGAGCGTTCGACACGCGGCCGCCTGGCCGACTCACCACCAAGGCCAGTGTCGCACGTCGTCCTCCACACGGACACGCTCAGACGGGCAGGTCGTACTCGACCCATTCCGAGCGGGTCGCGCCCGTCGCGTCGTACAAGCGCTGCGCCACCTCGTTGTCGGGTGCGGTACTCCAGACGAGGGACGGGGCGCCGCGCTGTTGCGCCACCTCGGCCGATGCTTCGAGCAGTGCTCGGCCCGCGCCGGTGCCTCGCTGCTCGGGCACGACATAGAGGTCGTGCAGACAGACGAACTCGCGGGCCTCGACGCTGTCGAGACGCCAATGCAGGCACGCATATCCGATGAGCGAGCCGTCCGCGGCGTGGGCACCGAGAAGCTCACCGTCGTCGTCGCCGTCGACGAAGCGTCGGAAGAAGCCCGCGTTGCGCGTGTCGTCGGGCTCGACGTCGTAGAAGCGCTGGTACGCGGCGATGAGCGGCAGGACGTCGGCGTACTCGGACGGGTCGATCGGCGCGATGTCGGCCATCACCTCTCCCCTCGACGCGCCCGAACGACGCGATGGCGCGTTTTTGCTTCGAAAGCCTTGCGGTGGATCGGTTGCAGCAACTTCCAATACAGGAACCCGGGGACACCCTTGGGACGCAGCGCCCCGACCTGAACGAGTCGACCCTCGGCGACGCGCCAACCCAGCCACCCGTCGCCGGGGAACCACTCGTCGCCGCGCAGGACGAGCTCTCCGGGCGCTCGGCACGCAATCACCCACCAGTCGACGCGCTCACCGGCCACGACCGCTCGCGGCCGATGCTGCCGCCATCGCTCGCCCATGAGGCGGCCGGCCCAGATCCGGACCCGCCATCCCCACGGAAGTCCGTACCAATTCAGGTCCCCCCCGACGCGGTCGAAGTCCGCGTCGAGCGCCGCACGATCGGTCTCCTCCACATCGACCGACATTCGTTCGGTGTAGACGCCTTCGTCGAGCCCACGCGGCCGGTCGAACAGGTCCGCTTCCAGCGCGACGGCCTGATCGTCGAGCGCGCGTCGGATCGACGTTTCGAGCCCGAGGGGCTGCACCTTGAACGCTGCGGCCGTGCGACCGGGGTCCGTGACAACCACCTCGGTCACGAGGCTCTCAATCAGCGCGTGGCTCACGCGTTGGTCGACCGGTGTGACGAAGTCGACCCAGTA
>JALHSW010000317.1 GCA_022865365.1 Acidimicrobiia bacterium
ACGACCCCCCGCTGGAGCTCCATCGTGAGCACCGCGGTGTGCTCCGGGTCGAGCATCTCGACGAGATCGATGGCCACGCCGGCCACGTTACGGCCACTCGAGGTTCTCGGCACGCTCACCGACAACAGTTGTCGCTCAGCGTGCCGAGAAGCCGGTCAGGGCGTCAGCGAGTCGCGTAGCGGACCTGGATCGGGCACTCCGAGCGCGCCACTCCGCCCAGCTGGCGACGGCGCGGTTCGGGCCGGTCGAACTCCGGCGTGAGCTCATACGTCTCGAGCAGGCGGCGCACGGCGATGCGGATCGCGGAGATGGAGAACCGCGCGGCCGGGCACGAATGCGACCCGTGCCCGAACGTGCTCACCAGCTCCTTCGTCGCGACCGCCACGTCGGGAGCGAGGCGCCGACCGACGTAGTGACCGGGATCGAACTCGCCGAGGCCGGGCGCCGCCGTCGGGTTCGTGACCGAGAGCATCGTCGTGACGAACGTCCCGGGTCCGAGACGGTACGTACGCTCGCCGTCGTCGACCTCGATCGGCGTGAGCACCTCACGCAACGTGATCGAGCGCTGCGCGAGTCGGATGGCTTCGCTCGCACACCGTTCCAGGAGATCATCGTCGCCGGCACGGATCGCCTCGGCGAGATCAGGGTGCTCCAGGACACGCACGAGCGTCCACGCGAGCGCGGCGTAGAGGTTCGACTGTGCGCCGACGTGGAGCATGATCACGTCGCGCGCGGCCCCGACGATTTGCTCGTCGGGTGGGAGGTCTGCATACGACGCGACGAGCTGCTCGAGGAAGTCGTGCACCTCTGGCCCCGTGCGTTGGCGCTTGCGCCAGATCTCCGCGACGACCGCTTCGATACCGTGCATCGCGCGTCGCTCCCGGGCGCGCCGGGTTGCCCAGGTGACGAAGCCCTGAGCGGGACGCACGAACGCCTGGCTCGAGTCGATGCGGTCGAACAGCGGGATCAGACGGTCGAGATAGCGCGGCGATGCTGCTTCGGCGCCGGCCCACGTCGCGAACCCGAGCCGATGGCCGAGTCGGCGGCATTCGTCAAACACGTCGAAGCGCCCGGACGGACCCAGCTCGGCGAGCTCGACCGAGACCGCGTCGTCGAGCGTTCGTAGGTACCCCTCGACCTTCTGTGCGCCGAAGAGCTGATGCGGTGCGTTGCGCCGCCCGGCGAGCAGCTCGGGCGGAAGCTTGAACCCGATGAGCCGGTACGTCGCGAGCCCGAAGCTCGCCTCTCGCTCGGGCAGCTCGTACAGGCGGCGCACCCCCGCGGGGGAGAACACGCAGAAGAGGCGGAACCCGAACGCATCGATGACGAACGTGTCGCCGTGGCGCCGCCGCACGTCGGCGAAGAAGGTGGTGGGGTCCCGGAGCAGACCCAGGCCTGCGTCGACCCAGGGGAGCACTCCTTGGACCGCCGGCGGCATCGGTTCGACGATGGCATCGGCCGCATGGCGCATGCCCGAAGCCTCGCGCGGCCCAAACTCTCGCGGACTGGTACTCGCGCGAAGTTGACAGCGGTGTCAGGAAACGGCCACGCTGCGACCGCAGCCGAGCCCCACCGGGGCTCACCGGGAGAAACCTGCGGTATGGGTGAGCAGAAGCTCTTCTTCGATGACGTCAGCCAGGGCGATGCCGCCCCCGAGGTCTCCCAGGATCTCGGCCGGACCGACCTCGTCATGTACGCAGGGGCGTCGGGCGACTTCAACCCGATGCACCACGACGAGGTTGCCGCGCAGGCTGCCGGCCTCCCGAGCGTGTTCGGCCACGGGATGTTCACCATGGGCCTCCTGGGCAAGGCGCTCACCGACTTCGTCGGTGTCGGGAACCTTCGGCTCTACAAGGTGCGCTTCACGAAGCAGACCTGGCCCGGTGAGCAGCTCACCACCCACATCACCGTGGCCAAGAAGTACGACGAGGGCGACGAGCACCGCATCGATCTCGAGTGCGAGGTCGTCAACCAGGACGGCGAGGCCAAGGTCTCGGGCCTCGCGGTCGCCGCACTCCCGGTCCGCTGATCAGCCGAAGCCGGCTCGCGTGCGCTTCGACCTCCCGCCGTTCCGCGAGCGCGTGCCGTACGTTGCCGCCATCATCGAGCTCGCTGGGGGTCCCCGCATGACGGCCTCATGACGACCGGCGAGTGGGGCTTCCCGTTCGAGGCGCCGATTCACGACGTGTTCCCTGCGCTGCACGACGCGCAGAACGCGTGGATGAGTCAGATCGACTCGTTGCCGGCGCCGGACCGCAAGACGCACGAACTGATCCGGCTCGTGTGCACGGTGGTGCTGCGCAACAGCGACGGCATCGCCCGTCACGCGAGCCTGGCCCGCGAGGTCGGTGCGTCATGGGACGAGGTGCTCGGATCGGTCATGCTCACGCTCCCCGGCTTCGGGCTGCTCCCCGCCGCCGAGGCGATTCCGCACGCACGCCGCGGGTTCGATGCCGCAGTCGCACCCGATCCCGACGATCCCGATTCGGAGGAGGAACATGGCGAAGACTGAGGTCCCGTTCCGGATCTTGCCGCGGGTCACCGACCTCAACCGCTTCTACTGGACCGCGGGTCGAGACGGCGAGTTGCGGTTCCAACGGTGCAACGCGTGCAAGTACTTCATGCACCCGCCGAGCGTGCTGTGTCCGAGGTGCCATTCCAAGGATCTCGGGATCGAAGCGGTGTCGGGCCGCGGCGACGTCCACACGTTCTCGATCAACTACCAGCCCTGGATGCCCGGGCTCGAGCCTCCGTTCGTGCTCGCGGTCGTGCGCTTCCCGGAGCAGGAGGACCTACGGGTCACCACCAACATCGTGAACTGCGCACCCGAGGACGTGACGTTCGACATGCCGGTGCAGGTGCTCTTCGAGGCGCACGTCGACGACGAGGTGTGGATCCCTCTGTTCGAGCCAAGCACGAATGCGTAGCGAACGAAGCGGATGGAGCGAGCCCGCGAGCGGAAGTAGCGGAGTGGGAGCGGAGCAAGGATGACGGAGGCAACCGATCTTCTCGGCGAACGGCGAGCGCTGATCAGCGGTGCGGGGCAGTCCGACATCGGGCGTCGGCTGCACCGCGATCCCCTCGAGCTCACGCTCGACGCGTGCCTCGCGGCCATCGAGGACGCTGGACTGACCACCGCAGACATCGACGGCGTGTCGACGTATCCGGGCGGGATGGATACGCCGCGCGGGTTCTCGGGGGCCGGGGTCACCGACGTGCACGACGCGCTCCGGTTGAACCTGAACTGGTGGACGGGCGGGCTAGAGCTGCCGGCACAGCTCGGCGCGGTGGTCAACGCGATCCTCGCGGTATCGGCCGGCCTGGCGACGCACGTCCTGTGCTTCCGCAGCGTGTTCGAGGGGAGCGCGCAGGGGGAGGAGGGTCGCGCCGGGGTCATGCCCGGCGGCGGCGGCTACCGCGCCAGTGGCTTCATGCAGTGGCTGCTCCCGTACTCCGCACCGTCGGCCGCGACCTGGATCGCGATGATGGCGAACCTTCACTTCCACGAGTACGGGACGACGCGCGAGCAGCTCGCCCAGATCGCGCTCAACGCGCGGAAGAACGCGGCGCTGAACCCCAAGGCCATCTACCGCGACCCGATGACGATGGGCGACTACCTGAACGCACGCATGATCTCGTCGCCGTTCTGCCTCTACGACTGCGACGTCCCGTGCGACGGCGGGACCGCGGTCATCGTGTCGCGCGCCGACACCGCTCCCGACCTGCGCAAGCCACCGATCCAGGTCGAGGCGGTCGGTACGGCTCTCCACGGGCGTCCGTCGTGGGACCAGTGGGAGCCGCTCACGACGATGGCCGTGCGCGACGCCGGAGCCCAGCTCTGGAACCGCACCGACCTGCAGCCGTCCGATGTGCAGCTCGCCGAGATGTACGACGGGTTCTCGTTCATCACGATGGCGTGGCTCGAAGGGATGCAGTTCTGCGGCGTGGGCGAGTCGGGACCGTTCATCGAGGGCGGAGGGCGGATCGCGCTCGACGGTGAGCTGCCGCTCAACACCCACGGCGGGCAGCTCTCGTCGGGTCGGCTCCACGGCTTCGGCTTCCTCCACGAGGCGTGCGTGCAGCTCTGGGGCGAGGCGGGCGACCGCCAGGTGTCCGGGGACCCCGAAGTCGGCGTCGCGTGCGCCGGCGGGGGACCGATGGCGAGCGCGCTGCTGCTCGCTCGTCGCCGCTGATGCGACTGCGCTACGGAGACGCCGAGGAAGCCTTCCGCGCCGAGCTGATCGCGTGGCTCGACGAGCACGCGCCACCTCGCGACGTGCTCGAATCGCCGCGCCAGTCGAGTGCGGATCTGCCCGACTGGGCTCGCGACTGGCAGCGGAAGCTGTTCGAAGCCGGGTGGCTCGTGCCGGGGTGGCCGCCCGAGCTCGGTGGTCGCAACGCGACCGCGTCGGAGCAGATGATCTACTTCGAGGTGATGAAGCAGCGGGAGATCCCGCGCAGCCTCAACCCCCAGGGCCTCGGCATCATCGCCCCGTCGTTGCGAGACGCGGGCACACCCGAGCAGCAGGAGCGGTGGTTGCTGCCGACGCTGCGTGCCGAGGTCGCCTGGTGTCTGGGCATGAGCGAACCCGGTGCAGGGAGCGACCTCGCGAGCCTCAAGACGCGAGCGGTCCTCGACGGCGATCACTTCGTCGTGAACGGTCAGAAGGTGTGGACCTCGGGTGCGCACCACGCCGACTGGTGCATGTGCTTCGTGCGCACCGACCCCGATGTGCCCAAGCACAAGGGCATCAGTGTGCTCATCATTGACATGCAGTCAGCGGGGGTCGACGCGCGACCGTTCCCCGAGCTCACCGAACCCGACTACATGGACTTCAACGAGGTCTTCTTCACGGACGTCTCGGTCCCGAAGGAGCATCTGCTCGGCGATCTCAATCAGGGTTGGGCACTCACGCAAGTGTCGCTCGGACACGAGCGTGCGATGTTGTGGATCGACTACGCGTACGACGTGCAGCGGGCGCTCGATGCGCTCGTCGCACTCGGTGTGCAACCGGGTCCCGACGGGCGGCCATTACGCGAAGACGCCCGGTTCCGTGACGAGGTCGCGGCATTCCACGTCGACGCCCAAGCGCTGATGCTGATGGGCTACCGGGGCTTCTCGAAGTTCATGCGCGGTCGGGCTGCCCCTGAGCATTCCCTGTTGAAGCTCTTCGGGAGCGAGACGCTGCAGCGGCTGCTCCTGTTCGGAGCGGAGTCGCAGGGCGTCGATGCGCTCGACACCGAGCACTACGGGCCACGCATGTGGCGCGAGGGATCGTGGATCACCCAGTACTTCCGCTCGTTCTCGGGCACGATCCCCGGTGGCACGAGCGAGATCCAACGCAACATCATCGCCGAGCGGGTGCTGGGCCTCCCACGCGCCTGATCCAGCGCCCAAACGAAGGGAGGCATGTCCATGACGCAACGCCAGCTCAGCGACGCCGACATCGAGCGCATGCAGACGCCGCTCTGGGAGCAAGCCAAGGCGGCGCTCGGGGAAGGCGACACGGAACGCGCCACCGAGCTCATCGATCGCGCGGTCGAGCAGTGGTCGGGACTCAAGGACTACTCGATCAACTGGATCACGTCGCTGCTGAGCTTCATCGGTGAGGAGCTCGGCGAGGAGGCAGTCGAGCGTGCGCTGCGCAAGACCGGCGACGAGTTCGTGAAGCCGCGCCGCGACACCGGAACCGAGTGGGACTCCCTCCCTGCCTCCGCCCGGGCGAAGGTGATCGCACGGGCGATGCTCGGGAACATGGGCGAGGTGGAGGTCGAGGAGGACGACGAGAAGATCGTCCTCTCGTTCAAGTGCGGGAGCGGAGGCAAGCTCATCGACGACGGCCGGTACCAAGGCGACGACGCGTACCTGACGCTGCGCGAGCAGTCCGGTCGCACGTTCATGCGAGATTCCTTGTGGGCGTATTGCGCGCACTGCTCGGTGAACAACGAGATCCAACCCGTCGAGTGGGGCGCGGCCCCGACCAGCGTCGAGTACCCGCCCGAGCGACCCGGTGAGCGCTGCGTGCATCACCTCTACAAGGACGTGGCCGACATCCCGGCCGAGGCCTACCGTCGGATCGGCAAAGAGCCACCCTCGGCGTGACGCGCCGTCAGTCGATGACGAGCCGGGCGAGCTCCTCGAGCTGATCGACGCTCCCTCCTCCTGCCTGCTGGAGGGTGAGCAACCGCTTGTAGAAGAGGTGGATGTCGTGCTCCCAGGTGAACCCGATCCCACCGTGCACCTGGACCGCCGCTGCGCCGACGCCGTAGAGGTCGTCGGTCGCGAACGCGAGCGCGATGGTCGCGGCTCGGTGCCGCTCGGCAGCAGGCGCGTCGTCGGCGGCCCAACAGGCGTAGTAGCCGGCGGCTCGGGCGAGCTCGACGGCACGCAGCATGTCGGCACACAGGTGTTGTACGGCCTGGAACGATCCGATCGGCGCGTCGAACTGGCGACGTTCCGTCGCGTACTCGACCGTCAGCTCCAGCGCGCGTCCCGCAGTGCCGACACCCTCCACGACTGCGGCGATTCCCAACCGATCCGCAGTCGATGCGAGCGCGTCGCTCGCGTTCTCGCCGACCCGACGGGCGGGCGCGCCGACAAGGGTGACGGTCCCTTCTTTTCGGCTCCCGTCGATCGTCGGCGTCGCTTCGATCGTCACTCCGGAGGTACCCGGCGTCGCCGCGAAGACGCCGAGCACGCCCTTGTGGTCACAAGCGCTCACGAGGAGGACGTTCGCGGCTACCGCGTCGGCGACGTGCGCCTTGGTGCCATCGAGCACCCATTCGCCGCCGTCGCCGCCGGCGTGGGCGCTGGTCTCCGGGGCTGACCACGCAGCGCGCCGTCCCGGCTCGAGCAGCGCGACGGTCGCGATCGACCTGCCGGCGGCGAGCTCTGCGAGGAGACCGGCCGAGTCGTCGGCGTCGAGATCGACGACCAGCCCGGTCGCACCGATCGCGCTGGATGCGAACGGCCCGGGGTGCACCGCACGACCGAGCTCTTCGAGGACGACCGCGGCATCGACCATGCCCATCCCGGCGCCACCGTGGCGCTCGGGGACGAGGAGGCCGAGCACGCCGAGATCGGCCAGGCCCTGCCAGACCTCGTCGGTCGTGCCCCGCGGCTCCTCGTAGCGATCTCGCACCCATGTCAGCGGAGCGCGGTCATCGAGGAATCGACGCACACTGGCGCGCAACGCTTCCTGTTCGGGCGAGAACTCGAAGTCCATGTGGCGGATCAGGCCACGTCGACCAGCACGTCGCCGTTCGCGAGCATCCGCGCCGTGTCGCCGGCGCGGAGGAGCAGGGTCGTGAACGGGTACTGGACGATCGCGGGTCCGACCAGCGTGGGTCCCGGTGCGAGTGTGCCCGCGTCGTAGACCGGGACGTCGTCGTGCCACGCGTCGCCGGTGTGGACGCGTCGAGAGGTCTTCGGGGGCGGGAGCACGCCCACAGGGTCGAGGTGCACCTGGGCGGGCCGGTCCACGATTCCGGTGGCGGTGAGGCGGATGCCGCGCACCATCGGCTCCTGAGCCCGCGCCTCGATGAGGCGGGCTTCCTCGTTGCGTCGGTGGAACTCCTCGACGCACGCCTGGATGTCATCGCGCGTGAGAGCGGTGCCCGACGAGTATGAGACGGGGATCGCGTGGTCGAAGGTCTGACCCGGGTAGACGAGGTTGAGCGCCCACTCGAGGGCTTGGCGGTCTCGCGGCACGTCGGCGCGGTCGAGCTCGGACCGTGCGGTGGCCTCGAGCTCGCGCGCGAAAGAGTCGAGACGCTCGACGTCGATCTCGCGCCAGTCGGCGAGCAGGCCGCGCGTCGCGTCGACCACATGGTCGGCCGAGACGAGTCCGAGGGCGGAGAAGCCCGGTGCCGCGCGTGGGACGAGGACGCGACGCATGCCGAGCGCCGCAGCCTGGGTGGTCGCGTGGAGCGCGCCCATCCCACCGAACGCGCACAGGTCGAGATGACGGGGGTCGACGCCGGCCAACGAGAGCACGCGCCGGACCGCATCCGTCATGTGCGCGTCGACGATGCGCACGGTGGCCAGCGCGGCTTCCTCGGCATCGAGGCCGAGCGGTCCCCCGACGGATTCGAGTGCAGCGCGCGCCCGTGACGCGTCGAGCGCAGTGCGTCCACCCCAGAACGTCGTCGGGTCGAGGCGGCCGAGCACGAGATCGGCATCGGTGACCGTCGGCTCGGTCCCGCCGCGGTCGTAGCACGCGGGCCCCGGCTCCGATCCGGCGGACTCGGGGCCCACGCGCAGGGATGTGCCGTCGGAGCGGGCGATCGAGCCACCACCGGCGCCCACCGCGTGGATGTCGACCATCGGGAGCGCGATGCAGTAGCGGTGGCGCCAGTTCCAGTCGCTGTTCAGCGCGGGACGACCTTCGCGGATGAGGCACACGTCGTAGCTCGTCCCGCCCATGTCGACGCTGACGAGGTCGCCGAGACCGGCGTCGGCGCCCGCGCGGCCGGCGGCGACCACCCCGCCGGTGGGGCCCGATCCGATGGTCGCGACGGCGAGACGGCCGATGGCGTCTGGTGTCGCGACCCCGCCGGCCGACGTGGCGATCAGCAGCTCACGCTGATACCCCGCCTCGCTGAGTCGTTGCTCGATGCGACCGAGGTAGCGAACGATCGGCGGACCGACGTAGGCGTTGACGAGCGTCGTCGATGTCCGCTCGAACTCCGGCGGCTTGGGATACACCTCGTGCGAGAGCGAGATGAGCTCGACGTCGGAATACTCGTCGAGGATGAGCTCTCGGGCCCGGAGCTCGTGCACCGGGTTGAGGTACGAGTGCAGGAACACGACCGCGATCGACGTCACCCCGAAGTCGCGGAGTCGGCGTACCGCGCGGCGTGTGGCTTCCTCGTCGAGCGGTGTGTCGATCTCGCCCTCGGCGGTCATGCGCTCGGCAACCTCGAGCCGGACGCGCCGTCGTGCGATCGGTGCCGGCGGCGGGTACGAAGGATCCCAGATGTCTTCCTTGTAGCAACGACGCAGCTCGATCTCGTCGCGGAAGCCCTCGGTGACGATCAAACCGGTCGGCGCGCCCGCCATCTGGATCATCGTGTTGTCACCGGTCGTCGTCCCGTGGACGATCGACGTCGTGCTCGCGAGCAGGTTCTCGGTCGACGCGAACCCCTCGGCGGTCGCGATGCGGGCGATGCCGTCGAGCACGCCATCGGACTGGTCGCGCGTCGTCGTCGGGGTCTTCTCGAGCACGATGATGCCGTCGGAGCGGATCGCGACGACGTCGGTGAAGGTTCCACCGACGTCGATACCGATGCGGTAGGTGCGTTCGATCATGGAGCGTCGGACGCCCGCCGCTCGGCGCGAAGCGCTTCGGTCGCGATGGTGTCGAGCGCCAGGTCCATGTGCTCGACCGATCCGGTCAGCACGACGGCGTACTCATCGCGCGCGGCATCGCTCGAGACATACTCGTCCCAGACGTCCTCCAACACCGCGGCGGGGTCGCGGTCGAGCGGGTTGCCCCAGCCGCCGCCGCCACCGAAGCGGTAGACGAGCCGATCGCCGGTCTGCATCTGCGCGCCGGCGACAGTGGGGGAGACGATCTGCTCGCGCTCGGTGCCTTCGCTGATCACGCAGGAGTCGGGAGAGCCCGGCCTTCCACCGGCGATGCCCGGATGGAGATGGCGCTGGTTGACCACGTACTGGTTGACCTGCGTGGGCGTGCGCACCTCCTTCACGAAGTGGCTGCCGCAGCCGCCCCGCCACTGCCCGGCGCCACCCGAGTCCGTCAGGTAGTCGCGACCCCGCAGGATGTGCGGGAAGAGCGCTTCGTTGATCTCGGCCGACGCCTTGATGAGGTTGCCGTTCGAGGCGACCAGCGCCCCCCAACCATCGACGTCGCGGACCGCGTTCACCCAGCCCGCGTTCACCTCACCACCGTGGTCGAAGAAGGCCTTGCCCGAGCGCGGGTCGAGATCGCCCCACATCTGGCGCGGGCTGCCGTACTTGTAGGTCTGGGGCGCGCATCGGTCGGGGATGATCTGGCTCATCGCGATCGCGATTGCGTCACCGACCTCGACGCCGGGGTGATGTGTCCCTGCGCTCACGGGCTTGCCCTCGGTCGGGTTGAGGCACGTGCCTTCGGGGATCCGCAGATCGATGCAGTCGAAGAACCCCTCGTTCTTCGGGATGTTCGGGTCGACCAGGCTCGCGAGCTGGGCGATCGTGTACCCGCGGGTGTTGCCAAACGTCGACCACGCGTTGAGCTCGGGTCGGTCGTCGGAACCGGCGAAGTCGACGACGATCTTCTCGCCGTCGATCGTGATCGCGACGTGGACGTGGACGTCGGTGTTGCCCGCGGGGTCGCTGTCGACGTAGACGTCGGCTTCGTAGGTGCCGTCGGGCCACCCGGCAATCTCCTCGCGGAACCGGCGCTGCGTGTCGTCGATCGTGCGGTCCACCGCGCTACGGATCGCGTCGGCGCCGTACGCGGTGACGAGCTCACCAAGTCGGGTCGCACCGAGCTGCGCCGCGCCCACCTGGGCTCTGAGGTCGCCGATGAAGCCGGGGAGCCGGTTGTTGGCGCGCATGGTGAGGACGACGTCACGCCGTTCGCGTCCGGCCTCGACGATCTTGAGCAGGGGGTAGCGCGTGCCTTCGGACCAGATGTCCTTCGCGAACACGTTGTACCCACCCGCAAGTGCGCCGCCGGTGTCGCCGTGGTGGCACTGGATCGACGCGACGAGCAGCAGATCGCCCTCGGAGCCGAACACGGGTGAGAAGACGTTGAAGTCGGGGAGGTGCCCGCCACCCGTGTACGGGTCGTTGGCGACCAGCACGTCGCCGGGGTACAGCTCGCCTTCGAGGAACTCGAGGCAGAACCGCACCGGCAATGTGGACGACAGCATGAACTGCGGGATACCGACCGACAGCGCGGCGAGGCGGCCTTGCCCGTCGAGAATCGTGGCGTTGCGCTCGTTCGACTGGTTGAGGATCGGCGTCGTGGCCGTGCGCGACACGAACGTCGCCATCTCGAAGCAGATGGTCTCCATGCCGGATC
>JALHSW010000318.1 GCA_022865365.1 Acidimicrobiia bacterium
ACAGCGCGGCGAGGGTCAGCGGTGCCATCGTCTGATGTTGCTCCACGTACACGCACACCCGCTCGCCGAACACCGGGTCAGGCATCGCCACCACCGCGGCGAGCGCTACCGCGGGATGCGTCGACACCTCATCCTCCACCTGGGACGCACTGATGTTCTTGCCGCCCCGGATGATGAAGTCCGACGTTCGCCCCGCGACGGTGAGGAAGCCGTCGCCGTCGATGGTGCAGAGGTCGCCGGTGAGCATCCACCCGTCGTCGGTGGAGAGCCGCGCGTTGGCCTCGGGGTCGTCGTAGTAGCCGAGGCAGTTGACCGGACCCTTGCACGCACCGATCCCCGGGCCACCGGTCGTGGTCACGTCATCGCCGTCGGCGTCGGTACCCTCGGCGAAGAGCCGTACCTGCATCGACGGGATAACCCGCCCGGCGGTACGCAGACGATGCTCGCGATCGTCGGTGAGTGTCGTGCGCGAGAGCGCGCCGGTCTCGTTGGAGCCGTAGAACTGCAGGACCGCGCAGCCGGTGCGGTCCTCGAACTCCGCGGCGCGCCGATACGGGACCATCTCGCCGCCGGTGAACAGCACGCGCAGGCTCGAGAGGTGGCGCTCGGCGAGTGTCCCCTCGTTCAGCAGCATCGCGTTCAGGAGCATGACGAGCTGCGTCGACACCGCGGCGAGGACGCGCACCCGTTCCCGCTCGATGAGCGCCAGGCACTCGTCGGCGTCGAAGCGGGCCATGAGCACGCACGGCGCGCCCAGCAGCGTCGGGGTCACGTGGCCGGTCCAGATGCCGAACCCGAACGGCGCGGGCAGCACGCTCATGAACACGTCGTCGGGGGTGAGCGCGCCGGCATCGACTGCGAGCTCGTGGAACGCGAGCCAGCGGGCCTGGTCGTGCATCACGCACTTGGGCAGCCCGGTCGTGCCCGAAGTGGAGTTGAGCAGCCAGAGGTCGCCGACCGCGCGCCCGCGATCGGCCGGCACGACCGCGGTCGCGGCACCGGTCCCGTCGCCGAGGACCCGGTGACGCAGCCCGAGCCGCGCCGCGAGCCCCGCGGTCTCGGGTGTCGACAGCAGCACGGTGGCGCTGGTCCGACCGAGCAGGTGCTCGATCTCGCGGTCACCGGCCCGTGGCCCGATCCCGACGATCACCCCGCCGACTCGCTCGATCGCGAGATAGGCGACGTGCACCGCCGAACCGTCGGGAGCCAGCACCGCGACCCGGTCGCCGGGCGCCACACCGTCGTCGACCAGCGCCGCGCCGAGGCCGTCGGCACCGGCGTCATACTCGGCCCAGGTGAGCGCCCGATCCCGCGTCACGTAAGCCGGAGCATCCGGGCGCCGCGCGGCGTGACCCGCCACCGTCTCATCGAGTGTCGCTGCCGTGGCCGCCGTCACGCCGGTGACGGTACCGTCGTGGCATGCCCGGAGGAGCGGTGCCCGAGGACGGCTGGAAGCCCCGGGCGATGCCGCCGCTCGGTCTGGAGCTGACCGAGCGCCAGGGGCTCGCGTGCCTGCACCGCATCCTGGCCGGGATCGGGTTCAACGAGAACATGGCCGGGCACGTGAGCGTCGCGGCCGACGGGGACGGGAACCTGCTCGCATCGCCCTGGGGCCTGTGGTGGGACGAGGTGAAGGCATCAGACCTCGTGCTCGTGAGCCCCGACGGCGAGGTGCTCGACGGGCGCTGGGACGTGAGCCCGGCGATCTTCCTGCACACCGGGATCCACCGAGCCCGCCCCGACGCCCGCGTCATCATCCACAACCACCCGTACCACGCGACCCTGCTCGCGACGATGGGCCGGCTCCCCGAGATCACGCACCAGGCCGCGTGCATGTTCGACGGAGCTCTCGCGCTCGTCGACGAGTACGCCGGGCAGGTGCTCGACGCCGACGCGGCCTCGTCGCTCGCCGAGCACGTCGGCAACGCCGACGGCGTCATCCTGGTGAACCACGGCGCGATCGTCATCGGCGCGTCGGTCGAAGAGGCCACCTACCGTGCGGTCACCTTCGACCGCATGTGCCGGCTGACCGCCGACGCGCTGACCGCAGGCATCCCCACGAACGAGATCGCACCCGAGCACCGCGGCGCGCTCAAGGACGCGTTCCGCACGCACGCGCTCGACGCGTACTGGAACGGCGCGGTCCGCACGCTGGTCGGAGAACAGCCCGACGTGTTGGACTGAGCCCATGCCGGTGACGCTCGACGAGCTCTCCAACATGGGTGCCTTCGGCGGTGGAGGTGAGCGCCGCGAGGAGGTCACCTTCCTCCCCGAGCCCGAGCCACGCGAGGCGAAGCTGACGATC
>JALHSW010000319.1 GCA_022865365.1 Acidimicrobiia bacterium
GTGAGCAGAGGGGCTTGAGTTCACCCCGCTCCGACCCGATGACCAAACCCATGCATGCAGTGTGGGTCTGGCGCCGCTGGACCCGTTGGCCCCTGACGCCCTCGATCCTTGTTGTCGCCGCGACGGTGATCGCTCTGGACGTGATCACTGCGTGGCGCGACGTGTCGATCGGGTCGCTGGGTCGCGTCTCGATGTCGCCGGCCCTGCCGCTCGGGATCGTCCTCGCGTGCATGGTGGGGCTGCGCCGCCTGGGCCTCGACCGCGCCAACCTCACGGCCTGGCGGGAGTTCCTCGCGGCGACTGGTGCCGTGCTGGTGTACGGGATCTGGCAGTACAGCACCCGCATCGGCGGGTTCGAGGAAGCCCTCGGCCTGGTGCTGGGTGCGCTCGACGAGGAGCTCGTCTATCGGCTCGCGGTGCTGATCGTCGTCGGGGCGGGGGCGGCGGCACTCCTCCGCCGCAACTGGCGCAACCCCGAAGACTGGGGACTCGGCCCCGGCGTCCTCGCAATGCTCGCATCCGGCATCGTGTTCATGCTCCTGCCCGGCCACGTCGCGCAGATGAGCAGCGCGACCCGCGCGCTGCCGTTCGCCGCGCTCGGGATCATCCTCGCCTACGCCGTGCTACGCACTGGCGCCCTGTTCCCCGCCGTCGTCACGCACGCGTTGCTCAATCTGGTCACGATCGCCGCGCTCACCGGCAACGTTTCGGACGGATGGCGCGCCGCCTTCTCCGCAGTGCTCCTCGTCACACTCATCTTGGCCACGCTCGTCGCGGGCGTGCGGCTCGGAATGCTGAAGCGCATCTACGTCGAGTCCGGATGGCGCTACCACTCCTACAAGGAGCACTCGAAGTCAGAGTCCTGACCTCCGTCTGGCGCGGGCCTCGGACCAGGCTGTCCGGCGGTGGCGCCGTTGCACGCCCGAGCGAGCGCACCGCTTCGGCGACTCGCTCGAGGTTCTCGACCTTGCGACTCGCGAGCACCACATCGGCGCCCGTGACGGGGCCGTCAGGTGCGCAGCACGTTGGCGAAGATCAGCCAGGCGAGCAGCGATTTCGCGGTGAGGCTGAGCAGGATGTAGGTGGTCTCGCCGGCGACGTAGTCGCGCCAGCGGCCGACCTGGCGGTACTGGAGCACCATGTTCACTGCGAAGCTGAAGAACAGGATCAGCTCGACGACGGTGATCGCGTACACGAAGCCCGGGGGCGACCCCGGTCCGGCAAGAAGGTAGATGGAGATCGCGATCCAGGGCACCGCACCCACGAGCGACCCGAACCAGAACGCACTCCAGTCGGTGTCCCCGGGCTTCTGCTGCCGCTCCATGAGCAGACCGAAGAGGATCATCGCGGTGTTCACACCGAAGATCGCGAGCAGCGCGGCGATGTCGCGAATACCGACGAACAGCGCGATGAGCACGATCATGATCGACGCGCTGATCGAGTACTCGATCCATCGGGCGTAGTTGGCTCGACGGTCGAGCCCGCGCTCGTACCAGAGGTGCACGCGGGGCGCGGCGACGAGCAGGTGGTCGATCGCGGCAAGGAGGAGGAACAGCGCGACCGTGGGGCCGATCGCGATTCGGAAGAGCTCCTCGGCCGGCGCGGCCCGCAGGACCTGGACCGGGTCGTTGCGCAGGTAGGACGCGAAGACGGGGAGCGAGAGCCCGTTGCTCAGGGCCAGCATCGCGGCGGCCTCGAGCCCGAGGATCGCGCCGACCACGACGTTGAAGACGCGCAGACGCCGGTAGCTCGTGACGCTTTGGGTGTCGGCGCCTTGCTGGATGTCGGTCACTCACTTTCCAACCGACGAGCCGGCGGCATTCTTCCCTCAACCGGCGAGATTCAGGCGAGCCACAGGATCGACCCCAGGATCGCCAGAGAAGCGAGCATCGCTCCGATGAGCCGCCAGGTCTTCTCCCGCATCTCGGAGTGCAACTCGGCCCGGAGCCCGGCGATCTCACCGCGCAACTCCCCACGCACCTCGGCGATCTCACCGCGGACGGCGGCAAACTGCGCTCGGGTGCGCTCCTCGAGCGCGGCCAACTTCAGATCGAGCGTGTCGTTGGTGACGAGCGCACCCCAGCCGCCGGGTGGGCGATCCATCAGGATTGCTGCGCCGGTCGGTGTCGACCGGCGCTGCGGTCGCGGAATGCCCCGCTCGCTCACGTGGTTGTGAGCGACGAGCGAACTCGAGGAGTACCCATGCCGGCCATCACCGTCGACGATCCTAGCACCCTATCCCGCGTCGGCGACGCAGACGGCACCGTCCGGCCCGTCGTGTCCGTCACAAGTGCGATCCGTCAGCTCGAGGGCGCCGGGTTCCCGGTGTGGCGCGGCTTCCACGGGCTGGGCTTCGCCGACATCGACCCGTTCCTCCTCCTCGACGAGATCGGTCCGCTCACTTGGGCGCCGGGCACCGCGAAGGGTGCGCCCTGGCACCCGCACCGCGGGTTCGAGACCGTCACCTATGTACTCGACGGCGATGTCGAGCACCACGACACCGAGGGGGGTGGCGGACTCATCGGCGAAGGCGACACGCAGTGGATGACCGCGGGGCGCGGGTTGCTGCACGACGAGCTGCCCAGCGAGCGAGCATTCCGAGAGGGCGGCCGCCAGCACGGCGTGCAGCTCTGGGTGAACCTGCCTGCGGCAGCCAAGATGACCGACCCGCGCTACCAGGCGATCGGGGGACGTGACCTCACGTTGCTCACCACCGATGACAGCGTCGGCGTCGTGCGGCTGATCGCCGGCCGGATCGGTGAGCACGCCGGCCCCGGCGACACGCACACGCCGATCACGCTCGCCCACGCGACGCTGCCGCCCGGCACCGAGCTCCGGGTGCCCTGGGACCCGACGTACTCGGCGATGGCCTACGTCCTCGGCGGCGACGGCACCGTCGGTGACGAGGCGCGCCCCATCGGTGAGCACCAGCTCGCGCGCTTCGGCGCGGGAGACGCGGTCGTCGTGCGCGCCGCAGCCGACGCGTCCGTCCCCTTCGAGGTGCTGCTCCTCGGCGGGCAGCCGATCAAGGAACCCGTCGTGCAGTACGGACCGTTCGTGATGAACACCGAAGCCGAGATCGACGAGGCGATCCGCGACTTCCAGACCGGCAAGATGGGTCGAACCCCGGCCGATGCAGCCGGCGACGTGCGGCGCGCCTGACCGGGCTCAGGCCGGGCAGCCGCTGACGTCGATCCCCGTCGCGCCGGTCGGAGTGAACGAGCCGGGCGCCGCGTTGCCGGTGAAGCGGTCGTTGACCCAGTGGATCATGTCTTTCGCCGACACTGCGACCACGCCACCGTGGCTGGCGCCCGGGTAGACCCACCGCTCGAGACCCTGGCCAATGCTGCAGAGGTGGTCGGCGAGGATCTTGGTGGAGACGACCGGGATCTGCTCGTCGTTGCCGCCCTGGACCATGAGCAGTGGCACCGATGACGGGGTGCCGAACGACTGCGGGTCGTTCCCGGTGAAGATGGTCTTCCACGCGGGCACCGTGAACGGATCGGCGGCGATGAACGTGGAGGCGTCGATGGTCCCGTACTTCTTCGAGAGGCCGCCCGAGCACATCGTGTCGAGATCCGGCAGTGCAGCGAGTCCTTCCGCGGTCATGACCTGGTCCAGTGGCGCGGTCTTGTCGCCGTACGCCGCGTTGAGACCGCCGGCCGCCATGAGGAGGTAGTAGCGGAACGGGCTGGCCTTGAGGAACGTGTAGATCAGCCTGAACTGCGACGGCGGCGCGCCCGCGACCACACCCTTGCTGTGCAGGTCGGGGGCGTAGTCATCGGCGATATGGTGCGCGAACACGGCCGACTGCCCACCCTGGGAGTGGCCCCACACCACGTAGTCCTTGCTCGCGTGCGCGGCGGGGAGGTCGGCGGCGGCGCGCACGATGTCGATCACGTCGCGCCCTTCGCTGTCGCCCGCGATGTAGGGCATGAGGCCAGGGGTGCCCTCGCCGCGGTAGTCGCTCGCGGTGATGATCCAGTCCTGGTCGAGCAGCAGGTTCGCGATGTCGGCGTTCTTCGCCGGGTCGAGCGACGGCGCACACTGGTCGGCCATGCCGTTGGTGCCGTGGGCCCAGCTCACGACGGGAAAGCCACCCTTGGGGGCGGGGCCGTCGGGCACGACCACCGTGCCGGTCACCGCGACGGGCTTGTCGTCGGTGAGCGCGCTCGAGAGGTACATCACCCGGTACACGGTCCCGTGCACGCTGGGGGCCTTGACCTTCTCCGACTTGAGGAGCGTCCCAGGCTTGCCCTCGAGCGGTTGGGGCACCGAGTAGAAAGCCGGCAGGCCATCGGGCGCGGGCGTGTCCTTCGCGGTGATCGACGCGCCCGCGGCGGACGCGAGCCCGGCAAGCATCAGACCCATGACGGCGAGGAGTGCGATCGCCCCCCGGCCGCGGTGTAGACGCTGGGTCATTCCGCCTTCCTCCGACCACCCGCACAAGCAACGCGTGCACCGCTCAGCGTAGGTCAGCTCTCACCTCAGTCGCCCCGCCTCAGTAGCCCCGCCTCAGTTCGGGCGCAGGCCTTGGACCGGGATGCGGCCGTAGACGAAGAGCGGCTTGCCCCCGCCGTCGGGCAGCGGCGGCAGCGTGAGTGCGACCTTCGGCTGGTAGCCGATCGTCCAGTTCACGTACCAGAGCGGGACGATGTAGTTGTTCTTCGCCATCACCTTGTTGAACTCGGTGTACGTCTGGTCGATGTCGGCGATCGCCGACTGGCCCCGGCCCCGGTCGAGGAGTGCCTGCGTCTCGGGATTCGAGAAGCGGCTGAAGTTGATGAAGTTCCCCGTGTCGAAGTTCGACCACCACGGGTACTCGTCGGAGTCGTTCTCGTTGGCGTAGCCGCCGTGCAGGTTGCGCCACTGGAGGACGTCGATGTCGCCCGCGAGCGCCTTGCTGATGAGCGTCGACTCGTCGAACAGGGAGATCTTGGCGCTGATGCCCGCCTTCGCCAACTGGCCCTGGAGCAGCTGGAGCTGCGCGGAGTTCTCGGGCTCCGGCGTGTCGCCGAGGACGACATCGAAGCTCCCGTCCTCGGCCTTGACCTTCTCGACGAGCGCTTTGGCCTTCTTCAGATCGTGCTTCGGGTAGCCCGCGTCCTTCAGGTACCCCGGCACGGCCTCGTCGACCAATCCGTTGGCGACGGGGAAGATCCCCTTGGTGCGAATCTGGTTGATCTCGTTCTTGTCGATCGCGAGGGCGACGGCCAAGCGCGCGTCAGGGTTGTCGAACGGCTTGGAGTCCGAGAGCAGCGCGTAGTAGCTGAGCTCGCGGTACCCGGGCTTCTGGGTGAGCAGCTTGGCGGTGCCCGGACCGAGCTGGCGGAGCGCGTCGGTCTGGAGGGCGCTCGAGGTGTCCAGCATGTCGAGCTGGCCGCCTGCGAGCTGGGTGACGCGCGCCGACGCGTCGACGACGGGCACGAACGTGATCTTGGCAGCCTTCGGGTATCCCTTCTGCCAGTAGTCGGCGTTCTTCACGACGACCGTCTTCTCGTTCTGCGCGTAGCTCTCGAGCTCGAAGGGACCGGTGCCGATCATCTTCGTCGCGCAGTCGTCGCCCGCGTTGAGCTGGGCCGGCGCCATGATCCCGATGCGACCCTGGCTGAAGAGGTAGCTCGGGAACGCGACGACCGGGGTGTTGAGCGTGACCTTGACGGTGAGTGGGTCGACGACCGTCACGTCCGCGATGAAGTCGAAGATCTTTTCGAACAGCGGCCCGCCGTTCGGCGCGCCAGGCGCGCCCCGGTACGCGTCGAGGTTGAGCTTCACGGCGTCGGCGTCGAGGGGTGTCCCGTCGTGGAACGTGATCCCGTCCCGTAGACCGATCGTCCACTCGGTGTGATCCGCGTTGGGCTCCACCGACTTCGCCAGGTACGGGACCGCGAGGCCCTTGTCGTTCGGGACCGTCAGCGTGTCGTAGACCGCCGCAGCGACCTGGATGCCGGAGATCGCCATCTGCGCCCGGCTCAGGCAGTAGTCGGTGTTCTCGGCCTCGAGGCCGAACGTGATCTCGCCACCGTCGCGCTTGTGCTGCGCACTGGATCGAACGGACGCGCCGACGAGGTGGCTGGAGGTGACCAGCACGCACGCCGTCGCAGCGAGCACGGTGATGGAGCGCAGCGAGCGAGCGACGTGCATGGTGTACCCCCGGGTTCGGTGTGCCTCCCCACAACGTACGCCCCGGAAGTACCCTCTGCGGTCGTGTAGCGGTGAGGTGTGGCGATGGGGTCGTTCGGCCGGAAGCGCAAGGACCTGGCGGAGGACGGCCTCACCGGGTCGGCCGTCATCCGCTCGATCGAGAGCGCCGACTTCTGGGACGAGCACGCAAGGGACCCCGACGACCCGTCACAGCTGGAGATCAACTGGGATCGGTTCCTCGCCGAGGGCACTCCCGGCGAGACCCGCGCACTCACCGCCGAGGAGGCCGAAGCGGCCCGCCACTCGCTCGAGTAGATGTCAGACCTCTCCGAGCATCTCGGGCGGTGGTTCGGATATGCCGGCCACCCAAAGGGTCTTCTCACGAGACCGATCACCGCGCGCGAGCGCAACTGCTGAGCGGCGGACGCCGAAGAGCTTTGCGATCAATCGCTGCAGCTCGACGTTCGCCTTGCCCTCGACGGCCGGGGCGGCGATGCGCACACGGAGTCGCTCCCCCGATGCTTCGATCACCTCGCTGCGCCGCGCCCCCGCGGTGACGCGCACGGAGACGATGATCCCCCCTTCACCTGGCGACCACCACGACCGGGAATCCACGTCGCTCGGACAGTAGTGGCGTGTGTCCGACCCGGTGTTCATGGATCGGTAAAGGGGGGCGCGAGGGCGTCGAACCGGATGGCGAAACTCGGGACCTTCTGCCCTGGGTTGCGGCGACCGACTTGAGGCAGAGTGGCGGGCGTGGCGGACGAGATGAGCGGCATGAGCCTTTCCGGAGGCGAGCTGTTGGTTCGGAGCCTGCACGCGCAGGGCGTGCGCCACCTCTGGGCGATCCCCGACGGTACGTACATGCCGGTGATGGAGGCGCTCGAGCGCCTCGGTCTTGAGTTGGACATGGAGCTCGTCGTCTTCGACCACGAGGCGGCCGCGGCGCACGCGGCCGACGCGTACACACGCATCACCGGCGGGCCCGCTGTCGTGCTCGCGTGCGCGGGGCCGGGTGCGGCGAACCTCGTATCGGGCATCGCGTGCGCGGCCGACGAGGGCAGCCCCGTGATCGCGATCACCACCGCACGCCGCGCCGACATCGACTACCCCCACCTCGGCGGCATGCAGGTGCTGGACCAAACCGGCTACTTCGCCCCGGTCACCAAGTGGAGCACCGAGGTCAACCACTGGAAGCGGATCCCCGATGTGGTGCGCCACGCGTTCCGCGTCGCGCGTGAGGGTAGGCCCGGCCCGGTGCACTTCGAGATCCCCGAGGACGTGCTGCGCGCCACCGGCGAGCTCGCCGACGCACCCGTGTGGCCCGGCGAGCAGACCGGAGCCACGGCCTCGGTCGGCGGCGATGCCGGCGCGGTGCGCGACGCGGCGCATCGCCTCGTCGACGCGACGTTTCCGGTGATCCACTGCGGTGGCGGCACCTGGCGCTCCGGCGCGTCGGACGCGGTGGGCGCGCTGGCCGAACATCTCGGCTGCCTGGTCACGACGTGGCCCGGATCACGGGGGGTGCTCCCCGACGGCCATCCGCTGGGCGCGCCGCCGGTCTCCCCCGTCGCCGCGCTCGCGAAGAACGAGGCCGACGTCGTGCTCGTCGTGGGCTCTCGCCTCGGCGAGCTCGACCTCTGGGGCCGGCCACCGCTGTGGCGCAGCTCTGACGATCAAGCGTTGGTCCAGATCGATTCCGACGCCAGGAACCTCGGCCTGAACCGTCCGGTCGACGTGGGCATCGTCGGCGACGCGCGCGCCGTCGTGGGCCAGGTCTTCGACGAGGTGCGGACCCTGACGCCGGCGCGGCCTCCCCACCCGAAGCTCGAGGAGCTCCGGGCGTTCGAGCGCGACTGGCGCGCCGAGCTCGACGCGCTCGTCGCCGACTTCACGCGCGCGCCGATGGTGCCGGGGCAGATCTTCGAGGTATGCAACGACGTGTTCCCCGACGACGCGGTGTTCGTGCAGGACGGTGGCAACACCTGCTTGTGGGCCGCGCACTACCACCGCGCCCGCGGCGAACGTCAGGTGCTCTGGACCTCGAACGCCGGTCACCTCGGCACCGGGCTCCCGTTCGCGCTCGGCGCCAAGCTCGCTGCTCCCGAACGCCCGGTGTACTGCGTGAGCGGCGACTCGGCCTTCCGCTTCAACATCCAGGAGCTCGAGACCGCGGCGCGCCTCGGGCTCGCGGTCGTGGTCGTCGTGGTGGTCGACGGCGCCTGGGGCATGGAGAAGGCAGCCCAGCTGCGCTCCTGGGGTCGTGACGCACCGTGGTTCGGCATCGACCACTCCCTGGTGCGCTTCGACCGGGTGGCCGAGGCGTTCGGCTGTCACGGTGAGCACGCCGAGTCTGCCGACGAGCTTCGCGGCGCGCTCGAACGAGCCATCGCGAGCGGTCGCCCTGCGGTCGTGCACGCCGTCGTCGACCCGGCCGCGAACGTCACCCCGCCCGGAACCGACGTGTGGGCGATGGCCCGCGGCGGCGTCGGACGCTAGGCGTAGTTGTCAGGGAGGTTGCCGGTGGAGCAGCTCACGGGAAAGGTCGCCGTCGTCACCGGCGCCGCGAGCGGGATCGGTCTCGCGCTCGCACGGGCGTTCGCGTCGGAGGGGATGCGCCTCGTGCTCGCCGACGTCGAGGAAGACGCGCTCGGCACGGCGGTCGACGATCTCGCCGCGACCGGCGTCGAAGCAATCGGGGTGCAGACCGACGTGTCGCTCGCCGAGTCGGTCGAAGCCCTCGCGGCGCGCACCCGGGAGCGGTTCGGGGCGGCGCACGTCGTGTGCAACAACGCCGGCGTCGCGACCCCCGGCGACCCGTGGGTCGGCCCGGTCTCGCTCTGGGAGTGGATGTTCGCGGTGAACGTGTGGGGAGTCGTGCACGGGATCCGGACGTTCCTCCCGATGCTCCTCGCGCAGGGCGAAGGCCACTTCGTGAACACCGCGTCGGCTGCAGGATTGCGCGCCCGACCGCACCTCGCGCCCTACATCGCGTCGAAGTACGCGGTCGTGGGGCTCAGCGAGTCACTGTTCCTCGACCTCGCGGAGAGTGCGCCCGGCGTCGGGGTGTCGGTGGTGTGCCCGACGTGGGTGCGCACGCGCATCGTCGACGGCGCCCGGAACTGGCTCCCCCGCTTCGGGGCCGCACCGGAGCGCAGCGAGGACGAGCAGGCGCTCCATGAGCTTGCCTCAGCCGCGCTCGCCGATGGCGCGGATCCCGCGAATATCGCGAGCGAGGTCGTCGACGCCGTGCACACCGGTCGATTCTGGGTGATCCCGGACCGGTCCGTCCTCGACGAGGTGGAGCAGCGCGCCGAGGGCGCCCGCGGCGGCCGCAACCCGTCGCGGCCGAGCCTCTGACGCGACACCGGCGACGGTTCAGTCGGCCACGAGCTCCGATTTCGGCTGCAGTGGTCGCCCGGCGGCGCGTGCCGCGAGCATGCCGAGGACGACGAGGATGATGCCGAGTCCGGGCGTGAGCGCCACGCCCGCGTACATCCTCGACCGGGACCACGGGAAGCCGGCCATGCCCGTTGCCGCGAGCACGAGGAATCCGACGGCGAGGAGCACGACACCCGCCTGCCCCGCCGCAGTGCGCCATGCCCGATCCGGCGCGGGCACCTGGGGCCACTCGAGCCAGGGCACGGGCAGGTACTCGAGCGGAGCCGCCAGGCTCACGACCGTCACAACGGCGACGAGACAGACGGTCAGCTCCACGAGCGTCGTGGGCCAGAACCACACGTCTCCCACCGGTGGCCGGTCGAGGCCGAGGGCGTGCTGGGTCACGATCACCCCGATCAGCGCGGTGAGGTGCCAGAGGTAGAGGGTCATCGCGACGCCACCGAGCGCACACGCGGCGTGCCAGACCCGGACCCGATGGCAGAGCGCGTCCAGTACCGGCCACAGCGCCCCGATGACGGCGATCAACGCAACGGCGTGCAGCCCGAGCACGAGTGTGGGCGGCCCGACGTTCGAGATCTCCTCGCCGGGGAGCCCCACCATCGACGAGGGGTACGGCCCGCGCGCGACCAGGGCCAGGTTGACCGCGACGGCCCCGGCGGCCACGAGCCAGAGCAGTCGGCGGCGGGGCCCCTCGAGATCGCGCACCACAAGTCCGACGACCGCGGCAAGGAAGAAGACGAGGAAGAAGTTGAGTGACGCGACCGCATCGCCCCCACCGTGGAACCGTCCCGCGTCGACCCCGGCGACGAGGAGCACGAGCGCACCGACACTCCAGAGCCCTCCGCGCGCGACGCGCACCTGCAAGGCGGTGGTCGCGACGATGAGCACGTACACGCCCAGGAACCACAAGAGCTGGGTCGACAACCGCTCGAGCGGTCGTGCGGCAGCGTCCATTACCGAACTCAGAACGAACACGATCGGTATCCAGATCACCAGGTAGTAGAGGACGGGCCGCGCGAGCCGGCGCGTCCGGGCCCACGTCCAGATCCGCCACGGCTCCTGGCGCACCATCGCGGCGTTGAGGGAGCTGCGGTTCGCGATCGCGCCGGCCGCGAAGAACACCGGAATCACCTGCAGGACCCACGTGAGTGGCTCGAGCTCCGGCACGAGTCGGAGCAGGTTGTCGACGCGCGGAACGCCGCGGTTCCAGACCACGACCGCCATGAGGGTGTGTCCCACCACGACGACGGCCAGGCTGGTGCCGCGGAGCAGGTCGACGACCCGGTCACGTCCGGGCGGCGTCGCTGCTGCCACCTCGTCGGCCCGCCGCCAGATGGCGACCCCCGGGAACCGGCGGACGGTCAGCCGGCGGCCTCGTGGGCGAGGAGCAGCTCCCGGTAGCTGCCGGGCTCCGCGGCCGCCGCGTCCGTCGCCGCCATGAACTCGGTGAGGATCTCGACGAACCGCTCCGGCTGCTCCGAATGCGGGAAGTGGGCCGCGCCCTCCATGATCGCGAGGTGGCTGCGCGGGATCGCGTCGTGGGCCGCGTACGCGTGACTGACCGGGATGATGTCGTCCTCGTCGCCCCAGACGATGAGCGTCGGCATCGCGGCGGCGAGGTAGAGCCGATCCAGGGCGCTCACGGTCTGACCCCCCGCGTCGATGACCGAGCGCAAGGTGTGCATGAACGCGTGGCGGTTCGGTGACTCGACGAGGGACGCATACGCCCGCCACTTCTCGTCGATGCGCGCCGAGCGGACGCCGATGCGGTGGAGCAGGTGCCGCACGTCGTTCCCCCGGTCGCGCACGAACGAGGGGAACAGGATCGGCAGCATGAGCTCGACGCCCGGCAAGGTGAACGAGCGCAGCAGCCAGCTCACTTCCCGGCCGAGACCACCGCTGCCGACGAGGACCATGCGCTCGCAGCATTCGGGGTGCTGGTAGGCGAGCTGCATCACGACGCCGCCGCCGAACGACTGGCCCACCAGGGTGGCGCGGGGGATGCCCAGCACGCCGAGGAAGTCCCGGAGGCCGCTGGCGTACGCGCCGAGCGAGTAGTCGCCCATCGGCTTGGCCGACTCGCCGTGGCCGAGCAGGTCGGGCGCGATCACCGTGTGGTCGACGGCGAGCGCGGGCATGACCTCCTTCCAGGTGCGTGAGCTGCCGGCGATGCCGTGGACGAGGAGGATGACCGGCCCGTCACCCCCGCGGCGGTACCCGACCTCATGACCGTGGATCGACACGTGCCGGAGCGGGAACTTCGCCATGGGTTCAGTCTCGTTCCTCTGGCATCGCCGGGCTGGGAGGGGCGTGCAACGTCACCGCGCCTCGTAGGCTTCGGCCTTCGGTGCGGCCATCTCGGCGCGGAACCGGTCGAAGGGCCACGGCCACGTGGCGGGGACGCCGCGATCGTCGAGGTACCAGCTGCGACATCCCGTGGTCCAGACGGTCTTCTTGGCCGCCTCGACGCGATCCGCCTCGTGGTGCTCCATCGCGGTGCTGGTCGCACTGATCTCGCGGCACTCGCCGGATCGGATGCGCTCGACGAGCCCCATGATGTAGCCGAACTGCAGCTCGGCAACCTCGATGAGCGAGAAGTTGCCGACCGGTCCGTTGGGGCCGTTCAACATGAAGAAGTTCGGGAAGTCGGGGATCGAGATCGACAGATAGGCATTCGGACGCTCGGCCCACACCTCGGCGAGCTGCGTGGCGTCGCGCCCGACGACCGACATGGGGCGCATGAAGGAGTCGACGTGGAAACCCGTCGCGAGCACCAGCACGTCGAGCTCATGCAGCACACCGTCGCTGGTGCGGATCCCGCCGGGCTCGACGCGCTCGATCCCCGCGGTGACGAGCTCGGCGTTCGGCTGCTGGATGGCCTGATAGAAGTCGCCCGAGACGACGAGCCGCTTGCACGCCGCCCGGTAGTCGGGCCGGAGCCGCTCGCGGAGCTCGGGATCGATCACGCTCTGCTCTAGGTTGTCGCGACACATGTCCTCGATCATCTTCATCTGCGGTGAGTCTGCATCGACGACGGCGTTGGCGAAGCCGTCGGCGAACATCTGCGACAGCTCGCCGTGGATCTTCTCGAGGAGCGCCGGATCGTCCCGGAACACCGCCCTCATCTCGTCGGTGTACGGCGGGTTCTCCTGGGGCATCACCCACTGCGCGGTGCGCTGGAAGAGCGAGAGGTGCTCCACCTCCTCCACGATCGCGGCGGTGATCTGCACCGCGGTGGAGCCGGTGCCGATCACCCCGGCGCGCACGCCCGCGAGCCGGACGTCGTGGTCCCACCGCGCGCTGTGGAAGGCATGGCCCGCGAACGTCTCGAGACCTTCGATATCGGGGTAGCTCGGATGATGCAGCACACCCGTCGCGGCGATGACGACGTCGACGACGTCGCGGTGGCCGCTCGCGGTCTCGAGGTGCCAGCGGCCGTCGACGAACGCACACGACACGATCTCGTCGCCGAAGCGGATCGACCGCTCGACGTCGTGCTCGCGTACGACCCGCTCGAAGTAGGCCTCGATCTCGTCGCCCGAGGCGTAGGGGTGGGTCCATTCGGCGTTCAGGGCGAACGAGTAGCAGTAGAGCTGGGAAGGGACGTCGCAGGCCACGCCGGGATAGGTGTTCTCGCGCCAGGTGCCGCCGACGCGGTCGGCCTTCTCGTAGATCGTGAAGTCGGTGAGCCCCGCCTCGGTGAGCTTGACCGCGCTGAGGATCCCGGCCATCCCGGCGCCGATGATCGCGAACCGCATGTCGCGGGACATGTCTTAACCTCCTGGTGCGCCAGCGGCGCCGTCCGATGATTCTGCCCCAGTGTCGCAGCCACCGTCGCTCCCGAGGATCCGGCCTCGGCTAGGTTTGCGGCGCGTTCTCGATGGCGCTTTCACGATGGCGCGCCCCGTTTCCGCCCCGGAGGGACTCCATGACCCGTCGTCTCCGCCTGATGCTCGCCGTCACCGCCGTGTTGGCGGTCGTCCCGCTCGTCGGGGCCGGTGGTGCCGGCGCGTCGCGCGCCGCCGCCGGATCGAAGCCGGTCGTGAAGATCGGCGTGCTCGCACCGCTCGACGCCGGGCTCACCGCGTTCGGTCAGGGGATCCGAAACTCGGTGCAGGTCGCCGTCGACCAGGCCAACAAGCGCAACGCGATCCCGGGCTGGAAGATCGAGCTCTCAGCGGTCAACGACTCGTCGGACCCGGCGACCGGTGCCGCCGCGGCAGCCACGCTCGTCGCCGACCCGGAAGTGATCGGCGTGGTGGGGCCCTACAACTCGGGTGTCGCCGAGGCGGCGCTCCCCGCGCTCGCCGCGGCCGACCTCGCGCTCGTCTCACCGTCGAACACGCTCGCCAGCCTCACCCTCGGGTCGGATCCGGCGAACCCGGTCCGCCCGTACGACACCTACTTCCGCATGGTCGCGTCCGACGCGCTCCAGGCGCCGTTCCTCGCGAAGAGCGTGTACGCGAGGGGCATCCGGAACGTCGCGGTGGTGAGCGAGACGAAGGCCGTGAGCAAGGGCCTCGCCGACGCGTTCGCGTCGGCGTTCACCGCCGAAGGTGGCACGGTGACGATCCAGCAAGTCGTCCCCGACGGCGCGACCGACTTCGCCGACTTCCTCACCGCGGCGCTTCCCGACGACCCCGACGCCATCTTCTTCGGCGGTGAGTACACGGTTGCGGCGGGACTGCGCGACCAGGCCACGACCGCCGGGTTCTCGGGACCGCTGGTCGGCGGTGACGGGATCAAGGACGACGCCTACATCGACGACGCCGGCGCCGCGAGCAAGGGAACGCTGGCGAGCACCGTGGGTACGCCGCTCGCATCGCTCACGACAGCGAAGCGCTTCCTCGCCGCGTACAAGAAGGCCGGCTTCGACACCGCTCCGACCGACTACGGCCCGTACGCGTACGACGCCGCGAACCTGCTGATCCGTACGGCAGCCGGCGCGCTCGACGGCCAGACCAGCATCCCACCCGACGCGCGGGCGACGGTGTCGAGCGGGCTGTTGGAAGCGGATGGCCAGGGCGCCTCGGGCGCCCTCGGCTTCGACCAGCACGGCGACACCACCCACAGCGTGTTCACGCTGTACCGCGTCTCCGGGCCCAAGGCGCGCCTCGCCTGGCTGCCGCTCACGAAGTAGCGGCGGCGGACGGTAGGGTCGACCCATGCGAACCGGGTTGCAGCACCGTCCCCGTCACCGCCTCGGCATCGTGCTCGGGCTGGTCTTCGGGCTGGTCGCCGGTGTCGCGGGGACGGCCTCTGCCGGTTCGGGCGCCACGATCTACACCACCGACTTCTCGGACCCTGCCGCCACCTCGGCCGAGTGGGGCTTCCAAGACGGCGCGACGACGGAGACCGGCGACGGCGACGGCCTCGCCGCCACCCCCGGCGCCTTCGCCGTCTCGCTCGACGGCGTCGCAAACCTCTGGGTGAGTCCCGAAGCCGGGAGCCTCCCGGACGACCAGGTCGTGGAGGCAACGATCGCCAAGGCCACCGGCGATTCGTCCGTGCTGGCGGGGGTGGTCTGTCGCGGGAGCCTCGACGACGACCTGGGCTATGCCTTCCTCGTCGCGACCGACGGGTTCTACACCATCGGCGCCTACGCCGGTCCCGGGGCGAAGCGCCTCGTCA
>JALHSW010000320.1 GCA_022865365.1 Acidimicrobiia bacterium
ATCCGGCAAGCGTTCGCATGTAGGTGGGGTTCTCGCGCGCCAGCATCGATTCGGCTCGGGTACGGAGCTGGGTGTCGCCCTGTTCGCTCGGGGGAAGCATCCAGAAGGTGTTGTCGCGGATGCCGTCGACGACACGACCGGCGACCTCCTCGACCGGCGTGTACCGCACCGGGACGCCGGCGTCGGTCATCATCTGCTCGTACTGCTCGAGCGTGACCGCAGGGGCCTTGCGCGGCTTCGCGTTGGCGAGCTCGGCCGGGCGGTTGCGCCAGGACTCGAACAGACCGGTCCGCAGCATGTGTGGTCCGGGGAACAGCACGGACACTCCGATCCGTGCCCCGACCTCCTCGAGCTGCGCGTACAGCACCTCGGTGATCGTCACGACCGCGGCCTTGGTGACCGAGTACTGCGGCGTGGTCGACAGCGGCGCGACCCCGCCGTTGCCCGACGACGTGTTCACGATGTGCCCTTCACCACCGCGGTCGAGCATGTGAGGCACGAACGCCTTGATGCCGTGGATGACGCCCCACAGGTTCACGTCGATCGCCCAGCGCCAGTCGTTGAGCTCGTGCTCCCAGATCCGGCCCTCGGCGCCCGCGCCGATGCCCGCGTTGTTGCACGCCACGTGCACCGCGCCGTACGCGTCGAGGGCACGATCCCGGAGGGTCACGACCGAATCCCAGCTCGCGACGTCGGTCACCACCCCGGTCACCTCGAGGCCCTCGTCGCGGAGCTCGGTCACGGTCGCGTCGAGCAGCGCGGGCTGGACGTCGGCCAGCACCACGTTCATGCCTTCGCGCGCGAAGCGCTCACCCATGGCGCGCCCGAGTCCACCACCGCCACCGGTGACGACCGCCGTCTTCCCCGCCAGATCTTTCATGCCCGCCTGACAGGACCGGTGGACGCGGACTGCATCTGTGGCGCGAAGGCCGGGCACTTGGCCGCGCCGGGCGGAATGTCGTTCACGGCGAGCGGTCTCGCGAGCTCTTCGAACGTGGGTCCAACGCGATCGGCCACCGGCGCGAGCGCGTCGAGGTCGAAGCCGTAGAGAGAGCCGGCGTTCCCCCCGACCATGGCCCGCACCTCGGTCTCGTCGACATCGGCGTAGGCGAGTCGCAGCGCCTCCCGCGAGTACGGGTAGCTGGCTTCTCTGTGCGGGTAGTCGCTGCCCCACATGATCCGGTCGACACCGACCGCGTAACGCAGCGGCACCTCGGCCGGACGCATGAAGCTCGAGCCGACGTGGCACTGGCGGGCCCAGTACTCGCTCGGCTGCAACGAGAGCGCCCGCACCGGGCCGCCCCACTCGAGCTCCTGGGATCCCGCGCTGCCGCTGCCACCACGCATGCGGTCGAAGAAGTAGTCGAGCATCGCGAGCCGTTCCGGGATCCAGGCCGTGCCCTGCTCGGTGAACGCGAACTGCAGGTTCGGGTGCCGCTCCATCACGCCCCCGACGATGAGATGCCAGAGGGTGCGGTTCGCCCACCAGGTGACCTCGAGCATGAAGATCACCTTGTCCTCGGGCGTGTCGTCGAGCGGCGGCACCGCGCTGCCGGCGTGGTGGTTCAGCGGCATCGCGAGGTCTTCGCACACGGCCCAGATCGGCTCGTAGACCGGCTTGTAGAGCGGCGCGATGCCGGTGCCCGGGGGTGCGCCGGGGAGGAGCACGCCACCGGTGAGCCCGGCTTCCTTGGCCCACCGGATCTCGGCCACCGCGGCGTCGATGTCGTGGAGGAGGATCTGCGCGATCCCGGCGCGTCGACCAGGTGTCGCCGCGCAGAAGTCGGCGAGCCATCGGTTGTGCGCGCGCAACCCGGCCCAGCGCAGGTCGAGGTCCCCGGCGTTCGCCGGCGGCGCCTGCGCAGTGAGCGAGGTCTTCGGGTAGAAGGGCGGGACGGTGTTCGGGAAGAGCACTTCGGCGACGATGCCGTCGTCCTCCATCTCGCGCAGGCGACGGTCGCTGTCCCAGTTGCGGCTCGCGTTGGGGCCCTCGAGATCGGCGTACGGCACCTCGTAGTCGAGGACCCAGCGGTCGAACTCGTCGAGGAACTCCGACGCGAGGTAGTCGCGGTACTGGTGGATCTCCGCGCCCGCGTGGCCGTCGGCCGAGATGACGGTGTAGTTCGCTGCCATGTCCCCCACCCGCCTCTCGGGTCCCGGTCGCGGGTTGCGCTCGCCGGTCTCGGCTGCACGTGTAACGCCGTTCCTGTAACATCGTTCCATGACCGCCGCGGCCCGTCAAGCGCCCGTAGGGCCACCCTCCCGGTCGCCCGGCCGAGCCGCCGTGTCGGCCGAGCGGATCGTCGATGTCGCGCTCGAGATGGTCGACCACGACGGTGTCGACGGCCTCACGATGCGCGGCGTCGCCGCAAAGCTGGGGGTCGCGGTCACCGCCATCTACTGGCACGTCGGCGACAAGGAAGCCCTGCTCGACGCGGTCGCCGACCGGGTGGCCGCCGAGGTCGGGGGCATCAGGGTGACCGGCGCGGATCCCGTCACGCGCATCGTGTCGCTCGGGCGTTCGCTTCGCCGCAACCTGCTCGAGCGCGCCCACCTCGTCGCGATCGCCCACCAGCAGGGCCGCACCGCCGCGGTCTTCCAGCCGGCACGACGTGTCCTCGTGCGCGAGCTCACGGCGGCCGGGTTGCGTGGTGCCGACGCCGCGTTCTCGGTCCAGGCGGTGCTCGCACTGGTGTCGGGCTCGGTGCTCACCCAGGTCCAGGTCGAACGCGCTCCCGAGTCGCGCGACAAGCCCGAGGAGCTCTGGACCATCGGCGACGTCGCCGCCGCGCCGGACCTGCTCGAGTTCCTCGCCGATCCGATCGATCCCGAGCAGCTGTTCACGCGTTCGCTCGACACCCTCGTGCGCGGCCTCGTCGCGTCGCGGCCAGGTCCTTGATGTGCGGGGTGCGCAGGCGGCGCCGGTCGCGTAGCTCGACGCCGCACGACGCGAGCGTCAGCTCGTGCCTCCGTGGGCGGCGCTCCGCTTGCGGCTGAAGACGTAGTCGAGCAGCTCGGCGCCGAAGTCGGAGGCCGTCGTCACGTCGCTGGGATCGGCGTCGACCTCGTGCAGGTGCTGGAGGCGCAGCACGTCGCCGTCGCGCAGCTCGGGAACGATCCCGCCGAAGAAGAAGCCGAGCTCGTCGTGCACGTCGGGTGGCAGCGCCGCGGTGGCGGGATCGGCCAGGGAGAAGTCGAGATAGATCGCCTTGCGGCCCTTGCCGGTCAGTCGCCGACGCTCGGTCGCGAGCGCATCGAGCAGATCGCGCCCGGCGCGCATCACGGCGATGAACGCCTCGTCGTGATCGTCGTCCTCGACGGTGCGCAGCACGGTCGCGACCGCCGGCAGCGACGGTGGGTCGTCGCCGAAGTCCCGAGGGAGCGCCACGTGGTCGTAGAGCAGGCTCAGCAGGGGTCGGTGCCATGACGGGACGTGCACCGTGCGCCGGGGGAGCGGGTTCGTCGCGAGCCAGAACAGTGCCACGGTGAGCCGGCGGCCCGCGACGGTGTCGAGATCGGTGTAGGTCACGTTGGCGGGGATGTAGCCGAGCAGGAACCCGGTCTCGCGCGCGCCGAGGTGCAGGTTCGCAGTCTCGCTGTAGGGGTGCGCTGCGGTCACGTCGCTGTACATCCCGAGCATCCCCTCGCC
>JALHSW010000321.1 GCA_022865365.1 Acidimicrobiia bacterium
CGAGGAGGTCGGCGACCTCACTCGTCCCCATGTCCTTGGTGATCGCGATGGTCACGGCCTTGCCCGCCGAGCCCGGCCGCAGCTGGTAGGCAAACCATCCGGCACCGAGGATGAACGGACTCGCGAGGACTGCGAGCACGAGGAACACCCGCAGCCCGCGTCGTCCCCCGCTTCGTTTGGCGCCTCGGTTGGCGCCTCGGCCGCCACCGCGACGGGACGACGCTGCGGCGTCCTGGCGCTCCCGCCGCGTTCCCCCGACCGCAGCGATCGGCTGGGTCGACGCTTCGGACGGGTGCGGAGTGACCGCGGGTCGTCGCGGCTGCGCGGCGCCGGCTCCGCGTTGCGGGACCCTGGGCGGAGGCGAGCCCCCCGGCTGGGATCGGGGCTGGGGTCGGGGCTGGGATCCGGGCGGGCGACCGTCGGGCGGGCGACCGTCGGGCGGGCGACCGTCGGGCGGGCGACGGTCGGGACTCACACGTTCCTCCCGGCGCGTCCCGGTCCGTCGAGGTAGGACTGCAGGATGACGGCGGCCGCGGCCGCGTCGACGGAATCGCGCCCCCGATACCGGCCGGCTTCGCGCAGCTGTCGGGTCGCGGTCACGGTCGTGAACCGTTCGTCGTGCAACTCAACCGGGAGGTGCTCGCCGGCCATCGCACGAAGCTCCGCCACCTCGTCGCGCACCGACCGTGCAGCCGGCCCGTCGCTCCCCGACAGCGAACGTGGGAGGCCGACGACGATTTGCTGCGCCTCCTCGTCGTGCGCCGTAGCGACGATCGCCTGGTGGTCGAGCGATGGCTTCGACGCTCGCTGGAGGACGGTGAGCGGCGTGGCGAGCGTCCCGGTGACGTCAGAGATCGCCAAACCGATCCGCCGCGTCCCGAGATCCACACCGAGCATGCGCGCCACCGTGCCGGTCAGTCGGCGTCCGGCATCGAGCCGGCCGCTTCCTTGGCGCGCTGTGCCAGCAGCGCTTCGGCTTCCTCGACCGCCCCGGCGTTCGGACCACCACCAACCGCGACGTCGGGCTGCTTGCCGGTGCCCCCGCCGAGCGCGCGCGCCGCGTCCGCGGCGATCGCTCCTGCGGTGACGCCGGTCCCGACGAGATCCTTGCTCACCGCGACGGCGACCGCCGCCTTCGCGCCGTCGGGAGTGACGCCGACGAGTCCCACGATGCCGGAACCAAGCGCGTCGCGAGTGGCGAGCGCGAGGCGTCGAAGGCCGTCGTTGGTGAGACCGTCGCGCCGGGCAACCACGACCCCGTCGCGGGCGGCGACGGCGAGCGCGCCCGCTTCGGAAACCGCCTGTCGCGCCCGTTCGCCGTCGAGCTCGGCTCGGAGCGCCTTCGCCTCGGCCAGGAGCTTGCCAATCCTCGCGCCGACCTCGGTTGGCGCAACCTTGAGCATTCCCGCGGCGTCCCGCAGCGCGTGCTCCTCGTCGCGGATGTGGGCGAGGGCCCCCTCGCCGGTGATTGCCTCGATCCGCCGCAAGTTGGCCCCGATTGACCCTTCGCTGACGATCTTGATCGGACCGATGAATCCGAGTGCGTGCACGTGCGTACCGCCGCAGAGCTCCAGCGAGTGCTCCCCCGCTTCAAGCACGCGCACCAGGTCGCCGTACTTGTCGCCGAAGAACGCGATGGCTCCGAGGCCCTCTGCGTGGTCCTTCGTCGTCTCGTAGTGGCGAACCGGGGCGTCGGTGATCACCTCCGCGTTGGCCAAGGCCTCAATCTGCTCGAGCTCGTCGGGAGTCACCGCTTCGAAGTGGCTGAAGTCGAAGCGCAGCCGATCCGGCGTAACCAGCGAACCCGCCTGCTGCACATGGGTGCCCAGCACCTCGCGCAGCGCCCAGTGCAGGAGATGAGTCGCGGTGTGATTGCGTCGGATCGCGTCGCGACGGGGTCGGTCGATCGCGGCAATGACCTCGTCACCATCGGCGACGGTGCCGCGCTCGATCTCGCAGTGATGAACGGTGACCTCAGGAAGGCCGTACTGAGTGTCAAGCACGCGCAGCACGGAGCCGTCGGCGGTGGTCATCGCCCCGGTATCGCCGACCTGCCCCCCGGACTCGGCGTAGAACGGGGTGCGGTCCAGCACGACCTCGACCGCACCCGAGTCGGCGCGCGCCACGCGTTCGCCGCCGGCGACGAGCCCTCGCACCTTCGCCCCCGGCGTCTCGTACTCCTGGCGGCCGGTGAAGTCGACCGGCCCGATCTCTTCGAAGAGCTCTCGATACACCTCGATTGGCGCCGCCGCTCCACTCCCCGCCGCCTTGTGCGCCTCGAGCGCGCGCGCTCGCTGCTCGGCCATGCGCTCGGTGAACCCACCGAGATCGACCGCCCGCCCCCGCTCCGCAGCGATCTCGCGAGTCAGATCGATGGGGAAGCCGAGCGTGTCGTGGAGGAAGAACGCGTCCTGCCCGCCGACGTCACCGCGCTGCACGAGCTCGTCGAGCATCTCGAGCCCGCGCTCGAGGGTCTGACGGAAGCGCTCCTCTTCGCGCCCGACGGTGCGACGCACCAGGTCGTGGGCCTTCACGATCTCGGGGTACGCACCGCCCATCACGGCGATCGTCGCGTCGACGAGCGTCGGCGTGACCGCCTCGGAGCACCCGAGCAGGTACGCGTGCCGCACCGCGCGACGAATGATGCGTCGGAGCACGTAGCCCCGCTCTTCGTTCGACGGGACCACGCCGTCGGCGACCAGGAAGGTCATGGTGCGTGCGTGCTCCGCGAGGATCCGCAGCGAGACGTCACCCTCCGAGTCGGCGCCGTATCGCACGCCGGTGACGCCTTCCGCCGCCTCGACGAGCGGACGGAACACGTCGATGGCGAAGATCGATTCGACGCCTTGCAGCGCCATTAGCATGCGCTCGAGCCCTGCACCGGTGTCGATGCTCGGCCTCGGCAACGGCACCTGCCCGTCGGCGCGCTGGTCGTACTGCATGAACACGAGGTTCCAGATCTCGATGAACCGACCGGGATCGCCTGTCGCCGGACCGCCGTCGGCACCGAATGCCGCTCCGAGATCCCAGAAGATCTCCGAGCTCGGCCCACACGGTCCGCTATCGGCCATGCGCCAGAAGTTGTCGTCGCCGAGTCGTTGGATCCGCGTTGCGGGAAGCCCGACGTCATCACGCCAGATCGCCTCGGCCTCGTCGTCGGAGACGTGCACCGTCGCCCAGAGCCGTTCCGGATCGAGGCCGAGCACCTCCGTGACGAACTCCCATGCCCATGAGATCGCCTCGGCCTTGAAGTAGTCACCGAAGCTGAAGTTCCCGAGCATCTCGAAGAAGGTGAAGTGCCGGTTGGTCCGACCGATGTCGTCGAGATCGTTGTGCTTGCCACCAGCGCGCACGCACTTCTGCACGGACGTCGCCCGCGCCCACGGCGGGACCTCGTCGCCGACGAAGTACGGCTTGAACGGAACCATGCCGGCCACGGTGAACAGGATCGTGGGGTCGTGCGGGATCAGGCTGGCAGATGGCACTCGAGTGTGCTCACGCGCGACGAAGAAGTCGAGAAATGCAGTACGAAGCTCGTCGGCGGTGCGCGGGGCCACCGCCCGAGGTTACCGCCTGGTGCCGTCGGCCCCTTTGTCGCCGGAAGCGTCGACCGCTCGGCTCCCGAGCACCTCGGTCCCGAGCACCTCGCGCAGACGCACCTCGCGTTGAGCCATCTCGGCGCGTCCCTCAGTGACCGCGTCGAAGAAGGTGCTCCGCACGCGCGCCACAAGCCCAGCGGCAGTCGTGGCGATCACGGGATGCGTGCCGCCCTGGGTTGCCCGGTGGGCCACGACCGCTCCGAGACCGAACCCGGCCGCGAGCCACGTGAGCCGACGCATCAGGCCACCTTCCTGGCGCGACCTCGGCCGCGCCGAGGACCGGCCAGACGAACGAGCGTGCGGCGGGCACCGGCGCCGAAGGCGACAACGCGCACGACGGGTCCGGTGACGGGCTCGAACGGAAGGCGTCGCGGCGGCTCGTCGACCCCTGCTGCGGTCGCGGCCCGACGAGCGGTCGCGCCGGCAGCACGCGCCTCGCCGTGCGCGTCGCTGATCGCACGCGCGATCTCATGCTCGATGCGAGCTTCGAGCCGGGCGGTGCGCGCCTCCAGGCGACCCAGACGGGCTCGAGTCCGCATGAGCGACACCCCGAGGACTGCCCCGAGCATTGCCGCGACCGCTGCGATCCACGTCGTCGTGCTCATCGGCGCCCCCTCCTTCTCCTCTTACCTCGGCCACTCGCCTCTTCGGCGACCGCTACTCCTGCTGCTCTTCCTGGGCGCTCCCCGTGCCGGGCACCCGGTGTACGTCGTCACCCCGTCCACTCGGTCGGTAGTACCGACGGTCTGCGACCTCTGCCGGTCGGTGCTCCTGCTGCACCCAACCACCAGGCGCGTCGTGGGGGTACTGATACCCCTCGCCGTGCCCGAGCGATTGCGCGCCAGGGTAATGAGAGTCTCGGAGATGCGGTGGGACCCTCCCTGCGCCTCGCTCCCGGACATCGCTGATCGCCTCACCCAACGCAGACGTGACCGAGTTCGACTTCGGCGCCCGCGCCAGGTACAGCACCGCGTGGGCGAGGTTCAGCTGCGCCTCGGGCATGCCAACGAACTCGACGGCTCGCGCCGCCGAATCGGCGACAACGATCCCCTGGGAGTCGGCGAGGCCGACGTCCTCTGACGCGAGGATCACCAGCCGCCGCGCGATCAGTCGGGGATCCTCGCCCGCCTCGAGCATGCGCGCGAGCCAGTACAGGCCGGCGTCCGCATCCGAGCCGCGGATGCTCTTGATGAATGCCGAGAGCACGTCGTAGTGCTCGTCGTCGCCGTACCGGAGTGCACGCATCGCGAGTGCGGCCTCGGCGTCGCCGAGGGCTACCTGCGCACGGCCCGCCTCCCCTGCGAGTGCGGCTGCGACGTCGAGCGACGTGAGCGCATGGCGCGCATCCCCTTCGGCGTGGTCGACGAGGTGCTCGAGTGCGTCGTCGTCGAGCGTAAGCCCCTCGTCGGCGAGGCCACGGGGATCGGTCATCGCGTGCTGCAGCAGCGTCCGCATCGCAACGGGTCCGAGCGGCTCGAGGCGGAACAGCGTTGATCGCGACAGGAGCGGGCC
>JALHSW010000322.1 GCA_022865365.1 Acidimicrobiia bacterium
AGGTCCTTGGCCAGCTCGTAGAGGTTCTTCCCGGCGCGCACCGAGATCATGCCCTCGAGCACCTTCGCCTGGCAGTGGTCACAGCTGAGCGCACAGGCAGACCCGGTGACCGAGACCGGCAGGAAGCGGCGCGGGTTCGTCGGCTTCCACTCGCTCGTCTCCCACCGCTTGAGCCCGGGAGCGTAGAACTCCATCACGTCGGGGAACTGCTGCTGACGGAGCGCGAAGCCCGGAGTGGTCGTCGCCGCGGTCATTCGGCCAGCACCCCTTTGAGTCGGTACTCGGCGATCTTGTGCTCGAACCACGGCACCACCTGCTCGGCGCCTTCGATGAGGAGTGCCCGCTCGGCGTCGAGGTCGGAGGGTGCCAGGTCGACGAGCCATCCGGCGCCGAGCGGATCGCGGTGGACGAGCCCGGGGTCTGCGACCGCAGCCGAGTTCTGGGCGACGACCGTGCCCGAGATCGGCGCCCTCAGCGGGCCAACGAACTTCTCGGCTTCGACGCTGCCGAGCGGCTCGCCCCGGCGTACGTCGGTGCCGACCGGCACCAGCGCGAGCTGGGCCAGCGCCCCGCCGGTCTCGACGCCGAGTGGGTCCATGCCCAGGCGCACCCGGTCGGGAGAGACGACGAGCGCCCAGATGTGCGTCGCAGGCTCATACCCGCGATCGAGCGCGAGCTCGTAGCCCTGGACTTCGACGGTCGGTGTGGTCTCCGAGCTCACAGTCGGCTCCCGTCCGCTCGGGCCAGCGCGGCCGCGATCCGTTCGCCCGGCGCCCCGAAGTCGCCGAGCACCGCGGCGACATCGTCCAGACTCCGGCCGACGAGCGCCTGCTCGACGCCCGGGGTGGCGCCGTTGAGATCGGCATCGGTCACCACGGCGTGCTCGATCCGTCCCCTCGCAACGCCTGCGACCACCGCCGTCCCTGCGTGTTCGGCTGCCAGCACCCACACGCCGGCGCGGACCTTCGCCTGCCAGACATCGGGCGCGGGGCGTTCGGGGCCTCGGACCCATTCGGGGTCCCCGAACTGCCGATCGAGCTCGGAGAGGCGCTCGCGCTCGAAAGCGCTGAGCGAACCACGGGCCGGACGGAGCCCCAACCCGGTCGCGTACGCGCGGGTGGCTGCATCACGGAACGCGTCGGCGTCGCCCGGGGTAGCCACCACGTAGCGACGCATCAGGCGTTCCAACTCGACGCGTGCCTCGGGGCGCGGGACAGCCAGCACGGCTGCCGCGGTGTCGTGGTCGAAGGTCTCGATGAGGTTCCCCACGACCACGACCGCGTCCTCGATCTGACCGGCTCCGTGTCCGCACACCTTCTGGTCCCCGACGACCAGCTCGAGATCGGTATCGAGCTGGGCCGGGATCCCGACCGAGCGGAACGCCTAGACCGCCGGCGCGAGCAGCTCGCGAAGCGCTCGGGCCCGGTTCGGCGACACCGCCGCGACCGGGAGCGCGATCTGGAAGAACAGCTGGCCGTCGTCGAGGTACACCGGTCCCCCGCCGACCATCCGCCGCAAGACCGGGAGCCCGCGTGCACGACACACGTCGAGGTCGACTTCCTCGAGACGCCGGTGGTACCCGATGCACACGTACGGTTCGGCCGGCCGCACGAACGAGAGCGTGGGCGGCTCGCCCGCCGAGACCCCGTGGGCGACCGCGTGCCAGAGCGTCTGGGACCGCAGCGCATCGGCCCGCCCGAAGTCGATGACCCGAAGGGTGTCAGGCACCGGCACCGTTGCCCATCGCTTCGTCCATGAGCTCGACGATGTCGAGAACCTTGAGCTGGTCGTTCCCGGTCGACTTCGCCGCGTCCTCGAACCGAGAGACCTCATAGGGACAGCACACCGCGAGGACGTCGGCGCCGTACTCGACCGCCTCGCGAACCCTGCGCTCCGAGAGCCGCTCGGTCGTGTGGTCGGCGGTCAGGCCATTGAGCCACATCCCGCCGCCGCCGCCGCCGCAGCAGTAGCCGTTCTCGCGACAGCGGCCCATCTCGACCAGGCGCACCCCGGGGATCGCTTCGAGCAACCTGCGGGGCGCGTCGTACTCACCGTTGTGGCGTCCCAGGTAGCACGGGTCGTGGAAGGTGACCTGGTAGTCGAGCTCGGTCTTCCACTCGATCTGGTCGACGAGTGGCGCCAGCAATTGCGTGTAGTGCAGCGCCTCGAACTGATGACCGTGCTTCGGGTACTCCTTGACGAGCGCGTTGTACCCGTGCGGGTCGGGCGTCACGATGCGGACGAACTCGTACTTCTCGAGCGTCGCGACCGCGTCCTCCATCAGCGACTCGAACAGGCCCTTCTCCCCGGCGAGGCGCTGGGAGTCTCCGAGGGTCTTCTCCTCGGCCCCCAGGATCCCGTAGTCGACGCCGAGCGCGTGCAGGATCCGTGCGAAGGCCTGGGCGGCCTCTTGGCCACGGGCGTGGTAGCTCCAGTAGTCCTCCACATAGAAGAGGACGTCCACCGGACCCGGCTCGCTCGACAGGACCCGCACGGGCACACCTGCGCCCTTGGTCCACGCATGGCGCTTGCGGGGGTTCTCGCCCTGGCAGTTCCCGTACCGGAAGGTCTTCTCGAAGACGTCCTGGAGCTCCGCCGGGACATTGCCGTTGGTCACCGCTACCTCGCGCGCCGCCGGCATGATCTGGATCATGTCGACTTCCTTGGGACACACGCGAAGGCAGTTCATGCACGTGGTGCACAGCCAGAGGTCGGGATCCTCGAAGAGATCGACGCCGAGCTGGACCTTACGGTGGATCTTGCGGGGCCCGTACTCACCGACGAGGTCGACGGGACACACCGGCACGCACTTGCCGCACCCGTAGCACCACTCGAGGGACTCGCCGCCGGGGAGAGCGGCAAGCTTCTCAAAGCCCGCCGTGTCGTAGTCGAAGATGACGCGCTGTTCGAACATGCGGTTCCACATGCCCGGCAATTCCCACTCGCGCCCAGAGATGGGGGATGTCACGACGGCCATCTCGTGCTCCATGGCCGCCGGGCGTTGCTTCTTCCCTCCGACGGGCATCTCAGACCTCCGGGCGCTTGACGCCGAGCAGACGACGAACGAGATCAGGGAGCTCGGGAACGATCTTGTTGAACTCCTGGGTCATGCGCATCCGCAGGACCGTGTACATGTAGACGCCGTAGACACAGGCGAGGAAGACGTCGATCCCGAACGGTCCCGGCCCGTAGCTGGTGAAACCGGCGGCCCGTCCGGTTTCCTGCACGAACGCGACAGCCTGGCCCACTCGGAGATAGGTCTCACCTCGCGAATCGCCGGTCAGGTCGAACTCCTCCATCGTCACGAGCCGCAACGACCCTGTCTCGAGGTTCGGGTCCCACATCCAGCGGGTCCACGACCAGTAGCGGTCGGGATACGTGAAGTGGAGGATCTCGGCGGGAAGGTCGAACGCAGCCCCCGGGAAGTCCTGCAACACCAGGTCCATGCGGTCGATCCGTGCCGGTAGCGGATCGTCGCCGTGGAGCATCCGGTCCACCTCGAGCGCGAGGACCTCGGGACCGAGTGCGTCGAGGATGGCATCGGCCTTGCGGCGGACGGCGAACACGCTCCGCAGGACTCGACCCAGGTCGTCGCGACCCAGCGCGGCGGCGCGTCCGTCGGCCATCAACGCAGCGAAACCTTCGGCCTTGCGTTCGCACGCGCTCGCGATGCCGACGAGGTCGTGCTCGGAGACGCGGCCGAGGGCCTCACGCATGAACTCCTCGGCGGTGACGGTGTCGACGACCGGTCCCGACATGACGATCAGGCCCCCGTGGCTACTTGGCGGCGGCGCCGGCGCCGGCCCGAACCGTCACCACCGCTCGCATCGCCGCCGCACCTGCGGTTGACACCGTGTCCTCGAGGTCGGCAGGTGCGAGCGCGGCGCCGCAGGCGAAGATGCCCTCCCGACTGGTCGAGACGGTGTCGAGCGGCGGGTTCGCCGCGTCGATGAACCCGTACTTGTTCTGGGCGATGCCGAGCACCTTCGCCATCTCTCGCGTGCCGAGCGACGGCTCCATGCCGACCGACAGCACGACGATGTCCATCGGGACCTCCATGGGCCGCCCCATGGTGGTGTCCTCGCCGCGCACGAGTAGCTTGTCGCCCTTCGGGAGGACCTCGGTGATGATCCCCTTCACGTACTGGACGTGGTGCTCCTCCTGTGCCGGCCAGTAGATCTGGTTCTCCCAGTAGCCGTACATCCGCATGTCGATGTAGAAGATGAACACCTTGCAGTCAGGGAGCTGCTGGCGGACTTCGATCGCCTCCTTGGACGCGACGCCGCAGCAGACCTTCGAGCAGTACTCGTTGCCGATGTGCCGATCGCGACTCCCGACGCACTGCACGAAGCAGATCCGTTCGGGAGGCTTCCCGTTCGACGGGCGGACGACGTTGTGGTCCTTGAGCATCGCTTCGAGGTCTTGCAGCGCAATCACGTCCGGGTACTCGTAGTACCCGTACATCTGGGTCTCGCGGCCGGGATCGAAGTGCTGGAAACCCGTCGCCACGACGATGGAACCGCACTCGAGCGTCGATTCGCCGTCGGGGCCGGTCACGGTCAGGCGGAAGTCCCCCACCTCACCCTCGCACGCCGTCACCTGACTCTCGAGCCGAACCTCGGCGAGCGGGTTGGCGGCGACCCGGTCGATCATGCGCCCCATCGCGACCTCGGCGCTCTCGAAGTTCGGAGTCAGCGCCGCGTAGTTCTCGGCGATCGGCGTCCCGCCGAGGAACGCGGCCTTCTCGACGATGACCGCTCGGGTGCCGAGCTCTGCGACCCCGCGCGCGACCTCGAGGCCGCCCGGGCCACCTCCGATGATGACGACGGTGTCGCTCGGCATCTTCCCCCCTCTGCCGGCCCCCATCCGTTGGCCAGTCGATCGATTGTTGAGCGCGGCGCCGACTCAGGCGTCGACGTCCTCCCAGGTCAGGAACTCGATCTCACCGCGCTCGAGACGCTTGAGATCCACCTGGAACTCGGCCCATGCCGCCTCCCAGTCGATGCCCATCTTCTCGAGCAGCGGCCGGTAGTCGGCCGAGTGCCAGTGCAACTGGCACACCTTGTACGGGTGGGCCCCCATGGCGAGTGCGGCGAACTGCGCCTCCGACATCACCGGTACGCCGACGTTTCGCCCGTGCGCCTGGGCCGCGAACTGGCTCTTGTCGAGGGTGGTGACGCACCCCGTGTCGTGGGTGAGGACGACGTCGGGGTTGGCCTCCTCCTTCATCACCTCGATCTTGCGCATCGTGGCAAACGACCGGGTGAAGTCCCGCTGGACAAGGATGTGGCGGAACCCGAAGCCGCAGCAATCGAACCACGTCGAGTACGACCGCACCTCGGCCCCCAACGCCTCGGCCAGGCCGGTGACGATCGCGGTCCGCTGTCCGCCGTACACGTCGGGGTCGTAGATCGCGTCACCCTCGACGAGCTTGTAGTAGTGGCACGCCGGATGGACGGTGGCGACGATGTTGTCGACGTTGATCACCTGCTTGGCCGCGATTTCGTGGCGCATCGCCCAGAACCACTCCGAGTAGTGCACGATCTCCTCGGGCATCACCATGGCCTTCCCGAGCTTGGCGAGGACCTCACGGACCTCAGCCCGAAGCTGGGGGTGCAACAGCAACTCCTCGCGCACCTCCTTGTAGTGCCCGTAGGACGTGCCACAGTGGATCAGCGGGAAATACCCCGTCTCCTTCGCGGCCGCGAAGTTACGCATCGCGACCGCAGCCTGCGCAGCCGCGTTCGACGTGGCACTCGCGTAGTAGTTCCACGCAGTGCACGACGTCTGGTCGCGCGGGTCGTTGTAGTCCTGCTGCAACTTGCGCATCACCCAGAAGATCGAGGTGGAGTAGCCGGGGATGTGGCCGCACTGGCCGCACGACTTGTGGTGCCACAAGCCACCCATCGGCACCTTCTTCGTGCGCCCGTACTTCGTCGGCGCCTCGACGAACGGCTCCGGGACGCGGTCGACGATCCACTCGCCTTCCTCTTCGAGACGAAAGACCTCCTCGCGGAAGTCCTCCGGGAGACGCTCGGGATCGCGCTCGAACTTCTCCTTCTTCTTCAACAGGGCTGCTACCGGGATGCTCATCGCTCGATCCCCATCTCTTCGAGGCGTTCCTCCATGAGCTCTTCGAGAATCATGTGGAGGCCTTCGTCGACCTGCTTGATCATGTCGAGCGCGCCGGTCTCGAACCAGATGAGGTACAGCTCGACGAGCGTCTTGTCGGCGACCTCCCAGCTCATCGACGTGGTGTGCATCGTCTCGGGAGGGAGCATGCGCCTCCAGAGGTCGAGGTTGTCGGAGACGTCCTTGACCTCGGGGCCCCAGTCGGGGAACGCGTCGGGCTGGAGCATGTCGGGCGACACCTGGGTGCCGGTCGACATGATCTTGTAGATGATGCGCGAATAGCCCTCGAGGGCCTGCTTGGCCGACGCCATCCCGTTGTTGATCGCGACCTCGCGCATGATGAGAATGATCCCGCCAGGGTTGTTCGCCCGGGGGCAGCGGACGCAGGAGAAGCACTGGGAGCACTCCCAGATGTCCTCCTCCATCTGCTGGTACACGAGCTCGACATCCTCGCGGGCGACGGCCTGCGCGATACGCCGAGGACTGAAGTCATAGAAGCGCGCCGACGGACACACCGCGACGCAGATCCCGCACTCGTAGCAGCCGTAGAGGTAGTCCTCGAAGCGCATGTCGGTATTGACCTGCTCGAAGAGCCGTTCCTTGTCGTCGTAGGAGACCTCGTCGAATCCGGCGACGCCGGGCGCCTTCAGGAGCGCGCTGAGGGTCTCGGCCATCAGAACGACACCACCGCGTCGGCGTCGATCGCGAGGTCGTTGAACGCGGCCCCGCCGATCATCTCGACATCGTCGATCAGGTCCTCGAGCGCGAGGTCGTTGAGCTCCAACGACGGCTGGCACACGAGGAACCGCACCCCGACGCCTCGGGCCTGGTCGATGAAGTAGCGGAGCGGCTGACCGCGATCACCCTTGGGCCCGATCTTGTCGACGACGTCGTTCTGGAGCAGTGTCGGCCCGTACATCGTGAAGTAGATCGCGACCTCGCAGTCGCTCGCCGCCGCGGCAGCGGCCAGGAAGAAGGGGGTCGCGCACCGGCCCGGGTCTTCCACTCCGTGCGTGTGGACGTAGAGAACCTTCGCCTCGCCCTCCCCCGTCCACATGACTCAGCCGCCCTTGCGTACGAGTACGTGGAAGACGTCACCGTCTTTGTTGATGCCGACCAGCTCGTTCTTCGTGCGGCGCGTCCAGGCCTGCATGTCGGGCTCGACACCCGGATCCGTCGCGAGGAGCTCGAGCAACTGGCCTGGGTCCCGGCCCTTCATCGCCTGCGCGATCTTGATCACCGGCAGCGGACACTGCATGCCCACGCAGTCGACGACCTCGACCGGAGCTTCGCTCTCCGTCATCGTCCCCCCTCTATTCGCATTCACGAATATACTCCCGGATCCGGCTCGGGTGTCAAGGATGCTGCCGATGACGATCGCCGACCTCCGCTGCGACGGGTGCGGACGGCCGCTGGCGGGTTTGGCGGCCGACGACCACACCGACGACGAGGCGAGCGGGGTGCGCTTCGTCTATCACCCAGGCTGGGCGAAGTTGCGCGACGACTCGGGTTTGCTGTGCGGACGGTGCTGGGACGGGACCGTCGTCTGGATGGGCATGGAGGCCACGCTCGGCCCGGCCGCGTGCCCTCGCTGCGGGGAACCTGCCGGCGACGAGCCCCGTCTCCACGTGTCGCGCTTGCACGAGCTGGCTACGTGGCAGCTGTGTCGACGCGATGCCGTAGCGTTTCTCAACCGCCTGCAAACCGTCGAGCCCAAGCTCGACCCCGAGACGTTCTCCCTGCCCGCGCCACCGCCCGAAAACGATTCCGGCTGAATCCCGACCGCATGTATCATCAATCAGATGGCTGATACCCTCACGATCGATTCGTGCCTCCGCCAAGAGCTCGACGACCTACACGCCGGGATGTGCAAGGCGTTGAGCGACCCGAAGCGACTCGTGATCCTCTACGCGTTGCGCGACCGCCCCTGCAGCGTCACCGAGTTGTGCGAGGTGGTCGGCGCTTCCCAGCCCAACACCTCCCAACACCTCGCCTTCCTCCGCGACCGCGGGGTCATCGATGCCGAGCGGCGCGGCAACAACGTCGTGTACTCGCTGCGCTACCGGGCTGTCATCGAGGCGCTCGACCTGTTGCGCGAGGTCATGGCGGACGAGCTCGCGCGGCGTCAGGCACTGCGCGCTCCGTAACGGGCGACGGTCTTCGCCAGTACCATTCCAACGTGGCCGCGATCGACCCTCTGCTTCGCCAGGAGCTCGATGAGCTCACCTCGGGGATGTGCAAGGCGCTCAACGACCCGAAGCGGCTCGTCCTTCTGTATTGCCTGCGCGACGGGCCCCGTACCGTCACCGAGTTGTGTGAGGTCGTCGGGGCTCCGCAGGCCAACACCTCTCAGCATCTGGCGGTGCTGCGCGATCGGGGGCTGCTGAAGGCCGAGCAGGTCGGGAACCGGGTGCGCTACTCGCTGCGCCACCCGAAGGTGATCGAGGCGATCGACCTTCTGCGGGCGATCATGGGCGAAGAACTCACCCGCCAGGCGGCCCTGCGGAGCCTGGAGTCCTGAGGCCAGCGCGCTTTCCCCGTGCCCAGAACGCACGGAGCCATGACGCCTCTTGACCAAGGGGCATCACTGCGTGAGAGTATGCGCACGTACGAATGCCCGGGGGGGTTGGCACGTGGCGGTGAAAGGGACTCGCAGGTGGCCACTCGTCGCCGCGCTGGTCATCGGCTTGGGACTCGCCCTCGCCCCGGTCGCGTTCCAGATGTTCTCCCGCGCGCCCAAGGGCGGCGACATGATCGACGGCTTCCGCCCCTACATGCGGCCCGCCAAGATCGCCGAGTTCCAGGGCTATATCGCCGAGCTCCGCGCCGCTGACCACGAGTTCAGCACGGGTCTGACGCCGATGCTCCAGGATCGGCTCGGCCTGACCGACGCGCAGATTCGCACGCAGTTCCCACCGTTCGCAACCTTCCACGCCGACTGGCCGACGATCGACGCCGACATGACCGACATGCTCTCCAAGATGGAGCGCAACGTCGACAACTACGAAGCCGTCGCTGCGCTGCCCCCGTTCCCACTCTTCCCTTGGTTCTTCGTCGCGCCGGGGCTGATCATCGCCGGACTCGCCGGGTGGGGGCTCCGGCGGTCCGGTCGCGGCCTCTCCTCCCGGCCGGTGGCGATCGCGCTGGTCGTGATGGGCCTGGGCGTGGTCGCGGCGCCGGCGATCTTCCAGATGTTCTCCCGGGCGCCGAAGGGTGCCGACATGAGCGATGACTTCCGATCGCTGATGACCACCGAGAAGCTGCGCTCCATCCAGGGCTACTTCGTGGCGATCGGCGCCGGTGAGGGGAGCCTGCGCACCGGCGTGCTGCCGGGGCTCGAGGCCCAGGATGCCGTGTCCGCCGCGAGCCTCGAGAACGAGTTCCCCGACGCCCAGGCCTTCATTCGCGACTGGCCCACGATGTTTCGGGAGTTCGCGCCGATGATCGGCACGATGCAGGGCAACGTCGACAACTACGCCGCGGTCGACGCCCTGCCCCCGTTCGGACTGTTCCCGTGGTTCTTCGTCGTGCCCGGCGTTCTCGTGGCCGCACTCGGTATCGCCGCGGGACGGCCGCAACGAAGTGATGCCCCGACACCCACGAGCACGGTGTGAGCGACCACGGGTAGTCGGTGAACCGAGCTCTTCAAATAGGAGGCACGACATGAAGCACGGAGCACGCGGGCTGGCGATCATGCTGGCAGCGCTGTTGGTAGTAGCCACCGGCACGTTCGCCGGTGCGAGCAGCCCCACCAAGAAGAAAGCGGGGGGGAACCTGGTGGGAACGTTCCAGGTCGAGGCCGCGGACTGCGCCGGTGGTCCGCCGACGTCGGGCTCGTACTTCCGGATGATCCAACCCGGCGGGACACTCGACGCGGGCCCGTTCCTCCCGAACGGCGACTCGACCTGTGGAGACCAGACCTACTCGCCGCAGGAGCCGGGCAGTGACGGCGGACTGATCACGGGCAAGTACCAGCCCCAACCCGACCCGCCCATGGACGCCGCCGGCAACGGCCTCGCCGACAGCATCCTGACGCCGACGAAGTTCTTCGCGCTCAACTTCGCGGTGTCGACGAACAAGACCGACCCGCAGACCGGCCTGAGTGTCCCCACGCTCTCCATCAAGACGAGCAAGAGCGGGAAGCTCAGCGGTGACACGACGGCCTACTCGGTGGCGTACGGCGGCCAGCAGTTCAACCAGGGGGCGCCCAAGCCAGACGGTTCCCTGCCCGGCCTCACCGAGAAAGTGACCGGTACGTACGACTCCAAGACGGGCGCGTTCGAGATGGAGTGGGTCAGCCAGATCGTCGGCGGGCCGTTCGACACCTTCACGGGCGTCTGGCACTTCGAAGGGACGTTCAAGGCCAAGAAGAAGTGAGCCGTGGTACCTGACGACGATGGAGCCTGACGTCGCTCGCTGACACACTCGGCTACGTCGCACTGGCGTTCGCCGCCGCGGCGGTCGGCGCGCTCGGTGGCGCGGTGGCGCGGTGCTCTTGGTACCCGCCCTCGTGCTCACGGGTACCGACGCGAGCGTCGCCGCCCCGCTCGTCATCAAGGCTGGCCTGCGACGCTCGCGCTGGTCGCCGAGGTCCGCATCGAGACCGGGAAGGTCGGCTCCGAGGTCGTCCGTGAGACACCGAAGTAGATTGGATCTCGTCAGTGACCGCACCGCAGCGGATCGGGCGAGCAGGGGGACAACGATGCAGTACCACTTCAGTCAGAACGCGCCCATCACGGAAGAGGACGCCCTGGCCCAGGCAGCCGACATGGGCCTCCACACAATCGCCTTCG
>JALHSW010000323.1 GCA_022865365.1 Acidimicrobiia bacterium
CGCGATCGTCGGCGCGTCGATGAAGGAACGCGTGCGGTGGGTGCTGCTCACCCACACGCACCCCGATCATGCACCGGCGACGGCACGTCTCGTGAAGGCGACGGGCGCCGAAGTCGTGGCCTTCGCCAAGAAGGACAAGGACGACAGCGGGATCGTGCCCGACCGCCTCGTCGGAGACGGCGACACCATCGAGGGCACCGAGTTCGGGCTCGACGTGCTCCACACGCCGGGCCACGCCCCGAACCACATCTGCTTCCTGCTCGAAGAGGAGCGGATGCTGTTCACGGGAGACACGGTGCTCGAAGGCACCTGGTCGGTCGTGAACCCGGCGCGTGGCGGCGACATGACGGCGTACTTCGCGTCGCTCGCGCGTCTCCGAAAGATCCCGCGCCTGCGGGGGCTTGCCCCCGGGCACGGCGAGGCCATCGAAGAGCCGCGCGTCCGGATCGACGAATACCTCTCGCACCGCAAGCGACGTGAGCAGCAGATCCTGCGGTACCTCAAGAAGCAGGAACAGGCGAAGGTCAAGGAGATCGTGGCCGCGCTCTACGGGGCCCAGGATCTCCCGGAACCGCTGGTCGAGGCGGCCGGCTGGCAGGTGCACGCCCATCTGCTCAAGCTGAGGGCCGAGGGCAAGGTCGCCGGGACCACCGCGAAGGCGGTCTGGAAGCCGACCTGAGCCGTTCGGGAACCGTCGCGGGAGCCGTTGCGTTCTAGGAGTCCATTGCGCCTCGTTCAGGCGTCTCGATCAGGAGGACAGATGTTCAGAAAATTGGCGACAGTGCTTGTCGCAACGGCGGCGTTCGGCACCGGTGCCGCGGGCCTCATAGCGTCACCGGCGGCGGCGAAGAGCTCCGGGAACACCCTCGAGGTGCAGGCCGCTGAGTACGCCTACACGCTCAAGGGCAGCCCGCACGCGGGCTGGGTCACCATCAAGTTCGACAACCTGGGTCAGGAGAACCACGCGCTGGCGATCTTCCAGGTGAAGCCCAGCGTGACCGCGAAGCAGATCAAGGCCGCGGTCATCGACGGAAGCGATGCCGCGTTCGGCAAGCTCGCGCTCGGCGACCCCAACCGGGGATTCGGCACGCCCGACCTCATCGGGCCGGGGGAGTCCACCGAGACGGTGTCCCAGCTCCCGGCCGGGCACTTCGGGGTGCTGTGCTACATCCCGGCACCGGATGTGCTGCAGCACGCGGCGCACGGCATGATCACGACCATCGACGTGGAGACGCCCAAGTCGAAGGCCAAGGCACCCAAGACCGACACCGAGGTGACGCTCACGGATTCGGCCATCACGATCCCGGACGGTGGCATGCCGCAGCAGTTCAGCGCGAAGGTGACGAACACCGGCACGACCTCGCACGGGTTCACCCTCGTGCGCCTCGAGCCGGGCCAGACCATCGACACCGTGTTTGCGTACTACAACGACTTCTTCGCCACGGGCAAGGCAACCGGGCCGGCACCGGGAGTGGTCGTCGGCGGGATCTATGCGGTGGACCCGGGCAAGACCGGATACCTGGTCCAGAAGCTCACGCCCGGCCACTACGGCTACGCGAGCACGGTTCAAGGTGAACCACCCAACGACGACTTCTCGAAGGGGCTCAAGGGCGAGTTCGACGTGAAGTAGGGCCATAGCCCAGCACTGCGATCCGGGCCCGGGGCATGTGCCCCGGGCCCGGTCGCGTCACACCCCGTGCTCAGGGCTTGGCCGCGGCCTGCTCGATCAGGTCCATCATGCGGGCGGTGCAGCCGGCCATCTCGATCGGTGGGAGCAGGTCGTCGACGACGCGCGCGGCAAGTACATGGAACGCCGCACCGACGGGATCGTCGGGCGCGCGAAGTGCCACCGGCGTCCCGGTGTCGCCGCCGGTCGAGACCGCGGGCTCGATCGGGATGCGGGCGACGAGAGGAACGCCGATGTCGGCGGCGAGCGCTTCGCCGCCACCCGACCCGAACAGCGCGAAGCGCTCGCCGGTCGGGGTGACGAACTCGCTCATGTTCTCGACCACGCCCAGCACCTTCATGTGCGAGCGGCGCGCCATGTCGGCGACACGCACCGCGACCTTCTGCGCCGCGACGGCGGGAGTGGTGACGACGAGCATCTCGGCCTGCGGGAGCAGGCGGGCCAGGCCCATCTGGATGTCGCCGGTGCCCGGGGGCATGTCGATGAGCAGGTAGTCGAGCACGCCCCAGCGCACGTCGGTGAGGAACTGCTCGAGTGCCTTGGTGAGGATGAGACCGCGCCACATCAGCGCGGTGCCCTCGTCGTCGACGAGGAAGCCCATCGAGATCACGCTGAGCGCGCCCGGGGGTGCCGACGGGTCGAGTGCGTTGGGGACGTCGATCTCGTGCGGGTGGATCTTGCCGTCGACGCCGGACAGCCGTCCGTCGATTCCCAACATGCGCGGGACGCTGAAGCCCCAGATGTCTGCGTCGAGCACGCCGACGCGCAGACCCCGGGCCGCGAGGGCGACGGCCAGGTTGACCGTGACCGACGACTTGCCGACGCCGCCCTTCCCGCTCGCGACGGCGAGGACCCGGGTGGTCGCCGCCACCTCGGTCGGAGCCGCGTTCTCCCGGGCCTGCCAGCGGGCGCGGCCCATCGCGGCCGCCTTCTGCTCGGCGTCCATCTCGGAGTACTCGACCTTCACGGCGCTCACGCCCCGCAGCCCGCGCACCTTCGACTCGACCTCCTGCTTGATCTGGTGCCGCAATGGGCACCCCGCCGTGGTGAGGGCGACTCGCACCATGACGTGGCCGTTGGCGCCCACATCCACCTCGTCGACCATGCCGAGCTCGGTGATGCTGACGTTGAGCTCGGGATCGATCACGCCCCCGAGCACCGCACGCACGTCGTCGGGGCTGGGTGGCGGCCCGACCTCGGGCGCATGCACCGGCGCCCCGGGGTCGTTCGGGTTTGGGCGTTCCATCGGCAGCCTGTCGTGGGGGTCCGGATCTCGTGGCTCGTGTTCAATTTGGAAAAACAATGTGTACCTTGAAAATATGCCCGTGCGGCGCTACCGTCAATGGGCGATGGAGCTCCCCGTTCTCAAGGCCTTGGCCGACGACACCAGGTACGCCGTGTACCGGGAGCTCTCGACGTCGACGAGCGCGCTCTCGGCTCAGGACCTCGCCGATCGCC
>JALHSW010000324.1 GCA_022865365.1 Acidimicrobiia bacterium
GCCTTCCACTCGTCGTCGCTGAAGGCTGCATTGTCGGTCATCGAGGGCTCCGTTCGCGGGGAGGGCACATGGTACGAGCGGCTGCGTCAGCCCCGCAGCGACGCGACCCGGCTCACCGGGGCGGGCGCGCCGCGAGTGGGGGTGGCCCCTTCGCGAGGAGCCGCTCGGCGTCGTTGACGTGGAAGGTGGCGACGGAACATGGCATCTACCGGGGCTCCTTCGAATCGTCCACTGCCGCGTCGGGACAGAGGCTCGCGTAGGCGCACACGGCGCACTCCTTGCCCGGTCGGGGTGCGAACTCGCGGTCGGCCTCGGAGATGAGTGCCGTCGTGCGGACCCGCTCGAACGCGTGCTCGGCGGCAGCCGGCTCCACGGGTGTGCGGACCGTCGTGCGGAGCAGTGGGTAGTGGTGCGCGACGGTCACCGTCCGCACCCACGACCAGGTGCGCCGCGCCAGCCACGCGTAGAGGCCGAGCTGGAGGTCGCCTGCGAGTGCTTCGGGAGTGCGGGTGTAGCGGGTGACCTTGTGGTCGCGGATCTCGATCGCGCCGTCGCCGTCGCGCACCACCAGGTCGACGGCACCCGCGACGCGCAGCCCTTCGCGCGTCTCGGCCCGGAAGAAGCGCTCCACCCCGAGGATGTCGCGCCCGAGCAGGCGGGTCGTGGCGAGAGACGCGGCCACCACGCGCTCGGCCCGTCCGAGCTCCTTCGGGTCGTCGGGCATGCTCTCGGCGGCCCAGGAATCGCGTGTGGCCGCGATCGCGGTCGGGATGGTGTGACGGAGGTTGGCCGAGAACCCGACGTCGCGGTGGCGGAGGTACCCGGCTTCGAGCCCGCGGTGAACCACGGTCCCGAAGCGCCAGTGTTGCGGCACCGCGGCGCGCGGCTCGGGGACCCGGTCGACGTAGGAGAAGCGGTACCGCCGCGGGCACGCCTCGTACGTGTAGGTAGAGGACACCGAGTGCGAGCGCGGTCGGGGTGGACCCGCGGCGAGCGGCTCGGATGCAGCAGGTTCCGCCGAGGTGCGCCGGCGGAGCGGTGAGGAGATCTTCACCGGGACCACCGGCTGCGGTCGATGCGCCCGCCCGCGCGGGGTCGGTCAGTGATCGCGCTCGTCGCGAATGCCGCGAGGTGCACGACTGCGTGCTCCCATTCGAGCGCGTGTTCGGCGACCGCGTCGTCGGCGATCACGAGATCTGCTCCGAGGCCCACCGCTTCTTCGGAGGTGGCCTCCGCGCTGAGCACCTGGGCGACGAACGCCTCGGCGCCCGCGATCGTCGCGTCACCGCTCGGCGTTTGGAGCGCGTCGACCGCGTAGCCCTGGATGAGCTCCGGCCAGTAGGCGGCGACCCGGTCCCAGACCGCGCCCTGGTTGGTGCGAGGGCCCAAGCCGCGCCCGCGTGACTCGGCGACGGCTCGGGTGTTCAGCCGGCGCAGATCGCCGGGAGTATGGCGGGGGCTGCGGGACATCGCTCGGGCGGCACCCCAGCGCCCGGCCTCGCCGCCGGAGTTGTGGACCACGAGCTCGGGGACGACGACGCCGGCTTCCTGCTCGCTGACGCGCAGGAAACCGGCCGCCTCGGCCTCGGGGCCGGAGAGGTAGTGCGGCGCTTCGGGCGCGTCGGAGAACGCGGGGAACAGCGCGAGCGCCCCCCGCACGATCGGGTCCTTGACGGTGAGTTCGAGCTGCATCGGCGCCCTTCCTCTTCTGCGACGGGTGAATCACAGTGTGGAAGGGGGGTGGGACATCGATGATGTGGCTGTCCCCGGCGGGGTCCGGTCCCAATCACTCGGAGTGTGGCCACGTGTCTTGTGCCTCCAACCGGAGGAGACGACAATGACGACGGAAGAAGTACGGGTGCGGCTCCGCGCCAAGCTCGAATCGGCGTTCGGCGCCGAGGAGGCCTCCATCTTGATGGACCGACCCCCGGGCGGTTGGAACGATCTGGTGACGAACCAGGTGCTCGAAGCGCGCCTCAACGCGCTCGAGTTCAAGCTGGTTGCCCAGATGGCCGAGCTTCGCGGCGATCTGCGCGCCGAGATGGCGGAGCTTCGCGGTGACCTCGTCGCCACGATGGAACGTGGCTTCCGTTCCCAGACGTGGCGTCTGCTCGGAGCGGTCTTCGTGGCGTTCGGCATGTTTGCCACGCTCGTGCGCGTCACCTGATCGGGGAGCGAGCCTGACGGACTGCCGAGGTCCTACTCGGTGGCCCTGGGGTGCCCGACGGAGCAGTTGGTCGTCCAGATGGTCCGGCTCGCGTCGTCGATGCAGGGCCGGTCGCTGCAATCACTGGGAGTGTGGCCACGTGTCTTGTGCCTCCAACCGGAGGAGACGACAATGACGACGGAAGAAGTACGGGTGCGGCTCCGCACCAAGCTCGAATCGGCGTTCGGGGCCGAGGAGGCCTCCATCTTGATGGACCGACCCCCGGGCGGTTGGAACGATCTGGTGACGAACCAGGTGCTCGAAGCGCGCCTCAACGTGCTCGAGTTCAAGCTGGTTGCCCAGATGGCCGAGCTTCGCGGCGATCTGCGCGCCGAGATGGCGGAGCTTCGCGCCGCGATGGATCGAGGTCTCCAGGTTCAGACGTGGCGTCTGCTCGGAGCGATCTTCGTGGCGTTCGGCATGTTTGCCACGCTCGTGCGCGTCACCTGATCGAGCAACGGTTCTGAAGGACTGCGCCCCCGTGGCTATGCGCGGCGGTGCACGACCAGCGGGAGCACCGCCGAGGCGCCCGCCTCCCGCAGCAGGGCGCCGGCCACCGTCATGGTCCACCCCGAGCGATAGGTGTCGTCGACCAGCAGGACCGGCCCGTCGGGGACGGCCGCGTCGGCCCGCACCGTGATCTGTTCGAACAGCCCATCCGCGCGCTTGGCCGAGGCGAGGTCCGAGGCCACCGGCGCCCCGGACACGTCGAGCACGTCGAGCAGCGGGAGCTTGCCGACGGCGCCGAGGTGCTCGGCGATCGATCGCACCCGGCGCGGATGGGTCCGCGACGGCATCGCGACCACGGCGATGGGACGCGCCGCCCACACCCCACGCCAGCGCGCCATCAGCGCGACCATGCCGTCGGCGACTCCCGGCCCGACGTCGCGATCGGGGCCGTCGAACGCGGTCATCTCGTCGCGCCAGGCGGGATCGTCGGCGTAGGCGAGCGCACGCCCTTCGGAGCAGCTCACGATCTTGCCGCGCCGCTCACTGCCGAGCCCGCCCGGCCAGCGCAGGCGCGGCTCGATGATCACGTCCCGTCCGCGCAGCAGCTCGCGCGCCGCGAGCACTCGTTCCGGTGAGGGGTGCTGCCCCGGGGGCGGCAAGCGCCCGGTGCACACCGAGCATCGCCCGCAGGGCCCGGGGTCGGGATCGTCGAGCGCGCGCTGGAGGAACTCCATGAGACAGCCTTCGCCGTGCGCATACGCACGCATGAGGTCGGCCTCGGTGCGGCGCGCCGCCACCACGCCGTCGTACTTGGCTGCGTCGTACTCCCACGGAGCACCGGTCGCGATCCACCCGTCCGGGGTCCGTTCGACCGCGCCGTCGACGGCGAGGATCTTGAGGAGCGCATCGAGGCGACCGCGTCGGATCCCGGTCTTCTCCTCGAGCGCCACGACCGAGCGTGCCTCGCCGGTTGCCGCTCGGAGCGTGGCCGCCGCGTGTTCGGGGTCGGGGATCGACGAGGTCGCGAAGTAGTCCCAGATGACCGGGTCGGTCTCGGCGGGCAGGAGCACGGCGACGGCCGTGTCGAGGGAACGGCCGGCGCGCCCGACCTGCTGGTAGTACGCAACGGGACTCGACGGTGACCCGACGTGGATGCAGAACGCGAGGTCGGGCTTGTCGTAGCCCATCCCGAGCGCGGAGGTCGCGACGACGGCCTTGAGGAGGTTGTCGCGCAGCTGGCCCTCGATGCGCCGGCGGTCATCGTCGGGGGTGCGCCCTGAGTACGCGGCGACCGGGAAGCCTTGGGCGGTGAGGAAGTCGGCGAGGCGCTCCGTCTCGGCGACGGTCAACATGTAGACGATCCCCGAGCCCGCCAGGCCGCTGAGCGCGTCGGCCACCCATGCGTAGCGTTCGAGCGGCCCGAGTCCGGGGACCACCGCCAGGTCGAGCGACACTCTCGCCAGGCTCCCGCGCAGCGTCACTGTGTCGGCCCCGAGCTGGGACGCGACATCCTCGGTGACGCGGTTGTTCGCGGTGGCAGTCGTCGCCAGAACCGGCGTGTTCGGTGCGGTGCGGAGCAGTACCCGCGAGAGCCGCTGGTAGTCGGGGCGAAAGTCGAAGCCCCAGTCCGAGATGCAGTGGGCCTCGTCGATCACGATCATCCCGGCGTTCTCCAACAGGCTCGGGAGCCGGGACGCGAAGCGCGGGTTGCTGAGCCGCTCGGGGCTGACGAGGAGCACGTCGACGTCGCCCGCGGCGACGGCAGTGAGCACCTCGTCCCATTCGTCGAAGTTGGTGGAGTTGATCGTCGTCGCCCGCAGCCCGGCGCGCTGGGCCGCAGCGACCTGGTCGCGCATCAGCGCGAGGAGGGGCGAGACGACGAGGGTCATCCCCGCACCCTCGGCCCGCAGCGCGGCGGTCGCAGCCCAGTAGACCGCCGACTTGCCCCATCCCGTCGCCTGGACGAGCAGGACACGAGCCCGGCTCCCGACCAGCGCCCGCACCGCGACGAGCTGATCGTCGCGCGGGCGCGCCTCAGGCCCGGCGAGCGCGTGCAGCACCGCGGTCAGGTGCGCAGTGGCCGCGTCCGCCTCCTCCGTGCCAGTGCTGTCGTGGATCATCCGCACCCTCCTGGAACCGACCGATCGCGTGAGACGCTACCGATGCCGTGTGACACTCACCGATCCTCCGACGGGTGTGCCGGTGGCGGGCGACGGTGAAGAGGTGGTGCTGGTGGTGCAGCTCGTGGCGCCCGAGAGCTGACGGAAGGGCCCCGAGCCCACGGAGCGACAGCACCGCGGGAGTGACTTTCGTCCCTTGTCTGCTCGACCTGAACGGAGTCTGCTGGGGTTGATTCCCTTGGGAGGCGGCAATGAGGCAGGCACGTTGGACCGTGTGGGTCGCAGCGACGGTCCTCGCGACCGCGGGGCTTTCGGGCGTGGCGTTCTCGCAGGGCAACGGGTCGGAGGCACCAGCTGCCTCCGACGTCGGGGTGACGGCAAAGGAGATTCGCGTCGCGGTCGTCGCCGACGTCGAGAACTCGTTCGCTCCTGGTCTCTTCAAGGGCTCCGCCGACGGTGTCCGGGGCTGGGCCAAGTACGTGAATCAGCACGGTGGTCTCGCCGGGCGCAAGGTCGTCGTCGACTTCATCGATTCGCGGCTCAGCGCCGACGAGGCACGCAACGCGATGATCCAGGCGTGCTCGGAGGACTTCGCGCTCGTGGGCACCTCCGCGCTGTTCTTGAACAACGTCGATGACGTCGAGGGCTGCCTCGACAAGGCTGGGGCAGCGACCGGCCTCCCCGATCTCGCGGTCGTGACGACCGAGGTCGTCCAGCAGTGCTCGCGCACGACGTACGGCATCAACCCGCCGCAGATCCTGTGCGACACCAAGGACAAGCACCCGCAGACGTATCAGGGGAACGCCGGTCGCGTCGCCTACTACCGCAAGCAGGTCGGCTCGAAGCTGCACGGCATGTTCGTGTACACGAGCGACATCAAGGCGGCGAACAATGCCAGCCGGTCGATTGTCGCGCCGCTGCAGGAGGCGGGGATCACCCCCGACGAGGAGGTGGACGTACCGAGCCGCGTCCCGCAGGTCGTCTACACCCCGATAATCCAGAGGATGAAGGAGGACCGGTCGAACTTCTTCAACAATGGCGGACCGTTCAGCGCGACGGTGGCCGCACGCAGGGAAGCGACGATCCAGGGCCTGACCGACCCGAACATCATCTGGGACTGCACGCTGCAGTGCTACGACCGGCAACTGCTCGAGCAGGGGGGTACCGACGTCGAGCGCCAGTACGTCTCGACGCTGTTCCTCCCCTTCGAAGAGGCGTCGTCGAACGCGATGCTCGCGAACTTCCTGAAGTATGTGGGGAAGGACGATGCCGACGCGTTCGCCGTCCAGGCGTTCGCCTCGGGGCTGCTGTTCCAACGAGCCGTCGAGCAGGCCGTCGCAGTCGGCGGCGTCAACCGCGTCACTCGCAGCGCCGTGCTCGACCAGCTCGCCACGATCGATGACTTCGACGCCGGCGGCATGATCGGGAAGACGAACATCGCGGCCCGCGAGACCACGCCGTGCTACGCGCTCGTGCAGGTCCACAGCGGCAAGTTCGCTCGGGTGTGGCCGAAGCAGAAGGGGACGTTCGACTGCAAGGCGTCGAACCGCCGCGAGGTGAAGCTCGATCTCCTGAAGGACTGAGGGGACTCACGGAGGACCTCCCCCCGTGCAGTCGCCGGCCGAGGGAGCGAGAGCACTGGCTGGCGCCTACCCGAGCGCCCCGCGCGGGTCGAACTGGTCGTGGCGGTCTAATCTGCGCGTGTTGGGACGGCTCGGCTGGAGGGAGGTAGCGGTGGGCGACGCGGTAGATGGTGCCTCGAGCGAGCGTCGGGCGATGACTCCATTGCGCCCGAGCGCGGGTCCCGCTGCGGCCCTCGAGGACCATGATGTCGAAGAGGTGACGCTCGTCGCCCGCGGGATCGCGACGGCGATCGCACCCGAGAGCGGGCTCACCAGTCTTCAGGCCGAGCTGCTCGCCGCGATCGCGACTGCGCTCACGGGGATCTCGGTCGACTACGGCGCACTGGATCCGCTCGGGCCCGACGAACTCGCGGAGGTGCTGGCCGACCGTGACCTCACGTATCGGCAGCGGATCGTCCATCACATGGTGCTCGGCGAGCTGGTGCTTCGGCCCATCCCCACGGTCGTGGCGCATCGCGTCGCGCAGTACTCGCAGGCGCTCGGCGTGCAGGACGACTTCGTACGGGTCGCCCGCCGCTACGCCCAGGGCGCATTCGGGCTCGCGTGGATGGACCTGGAGCGCAGCGGCTTCGTCGAGCACGTCAGAGACGCCGGCGAGGAAGACAGTGCCTCGCAGGGCGTGCGCGCCCCGTTCGAGCCCGCACGCGTCGACCCCGAGCTCGCGGCGCGGTGGGCCGCCTTCGAGGAGCTCCCGGAGGGATCGCTCGGCCGCTCGGTCTGGGAGCTGTACGACGGCCGGGGCTTCGAGCTGCCGGGGACGCCCGGTGGCGCGCCCGAGTACCTCACCCAACACGACTTCGTGCACGTGATCGCCGACTACGGCACGAACCTCAAAGGTGAGCTGGAGGTGTTCGCCTTCATCGGCCGCGCCGATCCCGACCCGAAGGGGTTCGCGTGGCTCGCGACGCTGATCGGTCTCTTCGAGACCGGCTACATCGAGGGCACCGGCTTCTTCGAACGCGACGTGCAGGAACGCAACATCCAGGCGCCCGGCATGAACCAACGGATCGCCGATGCGATCCGGCGCGGCAAGCTGGTCTGCTCGTGTTACGGGGTCGACCTCTTCGAGGTCGACTACCACGCGGTCGCCGATAGGCCGGTCGAAGAGGTACGCGGCCTGCTCGGTGTCCCGCCCAAGTCGACCGGCGCGCTCGAGGGCGGCTCGGCGGGTGCATTCGACATCGATGGCATGTCCGAGACCCAGCGACGAGTCGTCGCGCAGCGTCGGGGAGACAGCACGTGAACCGGAACTTCAGCCAGACGATCACCGTGCATTGCGACGATCCCGCGATCCTCCTCGAGATGATCGAACAGTGGGATCGCGAACAGGCGATGGCCGACATCATGGGCTACATGGGGACTCGCCTCCTCGTCGATCGCGAGATCCCCGGTCGGTACGTGATCGTCGCCGACTTCGGTGTCGTCGATCCCGACGTCTCGGCCGCCGAAGAGGCCCAGCGCAACAACGAGCGGCCGGAGACCCAGGCGTGGGCGGCCCGACTGCTGGCGCAGGTCGAGGGCCAGCCCGAGTACCACGACTACGACGAGCTGTACCGGACGGGTTGACAGAAGGAGCTCGCGCATGACCGAGCTCATGGGACTGTTCCGGCGGGCGGCCGAGGGCTTCGGCCGCCACGTGCACTCGATCGGCGCGGATCAGTGGCACGACCCGACGCCGTGCACCGACTGGGACGTGCGGATGCTCGTCAACCACGTGACCGTCGAGCAGCTCTGGGTGTCACCGCTGGTTTGGGGATCTTCCGTCGCCAACGTCGGCGATCGCTTCGACGGCGATCAGCTCGGCGACGACCCGGTCGCGAGCTGGGAAGCCGCGGTGCAGGAGTCGGTGGCCGCCTTCGACGCGGACGGCGCGCTCGAGGCAACGGTGTCACTCTCGGCCGGCGACCAGGCGGCCGCCGAGTACTGCTGGGAGATGACCACCGACGCGCTCGTCCACTCCTGGGACCTCGCGCGCGGCATCGGAGCCGACGAGATCCTCGACGCCGAGCTCGTCGGTCTGGTGTACGAGCGGACACTCCCAATGGCCGAGCACCTCCAGGAGACCGGGCTCTTCGCGCCGCCGGTACCGGTTCCCGACGACGCACCACTGCAGACGAAGCTCCTCGCCCTCGTCGGCCGTCGCGTGTAGCGATCGGCACTGCAGACCACTGATCCAGGAAGGTCGGGAACCGTCGCTTCGACCTACCACGAGCGGGTGCTCGCATCCTCTCTATTGCAGAGCTCCCGTCTATTGCAGAGCTCCCGGCCAGTTCCGC
>JALHSW010000325.1 GCA_022865365.1 Acidimicrobiia bacterium
GCGACCCGGGGGGCGAGCAGCGTCACGCCACCCCCACAGAGCCGCCCGGCTACGCCGAGCAGCTCGATCAGCTCCTTCGCATCCCGAGCCCCGACACGCCCCGGGTCCAGATCACGCACGAAACCACGCACCACCCCCACCGCGTCGCGCAGAGCACCGAAGCCCACACCACTGCTGGTGCCGTTGCCGTGCTGCGACGCTCGAGGCGACCTCGTCGTGGCCACGCGCAACTCCCGTCGGACTGGCTCACCCCACGACACGAGAAAGCGACACGCGAAAGCGAGCGACACGAACGGCGGAAGGGAGGAGAGAGGGGATTCCACGACCCCGGCCAACAACCACACGCTACACGAACATACGTTCGCTGTCAAGAGGAATCCCAAACCTTTGTTGGGGAAGGCTCCACGTCAGAGCCGGAATCACCCGGCTGCGCCCCCGCGGCGGCAAGGCCACCTTGGCGCCACCCCGCGAAACCGTCAGTGCCTCACTGGGTGCACTGCTTGAGGCCCAACTTGCGGGCGGTCTTGTTGGGCTTCGCGAACGGGTCAGGTCCAGCTCTTGAGAAGGCTGCCTGCGGATCGGCTTCGACTGCGTCGAGTGCGGCGGTGTACTGATCGAGAGCCTTGGCGACCTTCTTCTCGAGCGACGCGGGCCCCGCGAGCGCCTCGATCTCACTGAGCGCGCCCCGGTAGATCGGGACCGCGCCGGCGACGATCGCCGCGATCTGCTCGGGCGACGGCTGCTCGTTCCTGCCGAGCCCGGCGAAGATTGGATCGACGACCGCGCTGATGTCCTTGTTCGCCGTCTTGCAGATCGCGTTCCCCTGCTTGAGGAACTCCTTCGGGGTGAGCTGCTCGCCTGCGGCCGCGACTCCCGCGAAGCCGGCGGCGGTGAGCCCGAGAGTCAAGACCGTTGCAGTGAAGTAGGTGGTGGATCGCCGCATCGTGTGCCCCTCAGCGAGTCGTTGTGATCAGCGAGGAGAACCGTACACCGGAAGGGCCGAATCCCGGATCGGCGTTCGGGTGTGGCTCACTCGACCGCTTGCGGCTCACCGAAGATGAAGTTGTCCATCACCGCTACGTCGTACCGCGCATCGTCGTTCGGCCCCAGCTTGGTGTTCCCGTACACGATCTGCACCCGCGCCACGATGGGCTTCGGGAACGCAACGCCAAGGAACGACAACCCGTCCTTGGACTTCGGGACCGCGAACTTGCCGAGCAGCTTGCCGTCGACGTCGAAGAACTTGAACGCCGCGGTCTCCTTGCGATCGACGTCGGTGTACACGGCGCCGAAGCCGCGGACCGCCGCCGGGGTGTCGGTGCCGGGGACGAAGAAGTGGATGTTCGCCACGTTGCTGCCGACCGGGGAGAACAGACGCTCCTGGCTGAACGCGCGGAACGTGTCGGTGTAAGTGGGGTTGATGTCACCGAAGCGGACGGGTGCTCCCGCAGGGTTGTCGGCATCCGCACTGACCGCGAGGTGGTCGCCCGGGGTCTCGAGGACCGCGCCTCGTGCACGCGGCGCATCTGGAGCATTGAAGAAGTCGGACGGATAGGCGTTCGGCGCGGCGAGCTCGTCAGGGACGGCATCCCAGTTGATCTCGCGCCGACCCGTTGCATGCTGGTCGGGAGCGCCACCGTTGTCGGTACCGAGGAGCGCTTGATACTCGGCGATCGCTCCAGCAATATCACCCGCTCCCTTCACCACGGTCGGCTTCGGATTCTTCGCGGCGGATCCGCTCGCGCCCGCCGCGCTCGCGGTGATGCCGACGAGCAGCAGGCACGGGACAGCCAGGCACGCACCGCGCGACCACACAAGTCTCATGCTTGATCATCTCCCGGTCAGGTTCCGACGGCGCAGTTGAGCATGAACGCTCGACCCCGTCCAGACCAACGACACCCAGAAGCTCGCGCACGTCGCAATGACTGTGCGTGCGATGACGTGTCTTGTGTCTCCGACCGGAGGAGACGAAAATGACGACCGAAGACGCACGCGTGCGGCTCCGCACCAAGCTCGAATCGGCATTCGGCGCCCGAGGAGGCCTCCATCCTGATGGACCGACCCCGGGGTGGCTGGAACAACCTGGTGACCGATCAGGTGCTCGAAGCCCGGCTGGACGCGCTGAGGTACGAGTTGGTCGCCCAAATGGCCGAGTTTCGCCGGGAGCTGGTCGCCACGATGGAGCGTGGCTTTCGGGCCCAGACGTGGCGTCTGCTCGGGGCGATCTTCGTGGCGTTCGGCGTGTTCGCCACGCTCGTGCGCCTCACCTGACCCGGGGGTCAGCGCGCCTGAACGGGCACTTCTCCGCAGGCCTCGCGTGCGGCAGACTGACGCCATGACCCACGATCTCGTCATCCGCAAGGGACTCGTCGTCGACGGTACGGGTGCACCCGGCCGGGTCGCCGACGTCGCGATCGACGGCGACCGCGTCACCGCCGTCGGCACGGTCGACGATCGCGGTTCGCGCGAGCTCGATGCGGAGGGCAAGGTCGTCACGCCGGGCTTCGTCGACATCCACACGCATCTCGACGCCCAGATCGCCTGGGATCCGCTCGGCTCGAGCAGCTGCTGGCACGGCGTCACCAGCGTGGTGCTCGGAAACTGCGGCGTGACGTTCGCGCCATGCGCACCGCACGAACGCGAGTACCTGGCCGAGCTGATGGAATCGGTGGAGGACATCCCCCGCGATTCGATCCTCGAAGGCCTCGCGTGGGACTGGACCACCTACGGGGAGTACCTCGGCGCGATCGACCGACTCCCGAAAGGCATCAACGTCGGCGGGATGATCGGCCACTGCGCGGTGCGTCATCACGTGATGGGTGAGCGCGCGCTGTCGGCAGAGCCCGCGACGGGCGATGACATCGCGACCGAAGATGACATCGCGGCAATGTGCGATCTCGTCGACGAGGCGATCGGCGCGGGCGCACTCGGCTTCGCCACGAGCCGCACGCTGCTGCACCGGGTTCCCGATGGTCGACCGGTACCGGGCACCTGGGCCGACACCAGCGAGCTCTACGCGATCGGCGATGTGCTCGGTCGACATCAGCGCGGCGTCTTCGAGGTCGCGCCCCGGTTCGAACGCCACGGTGCCGACTACGAGAACGTTGCGCCCGAGATCCACTGGATGGCCGAGATTCGCCGCCGAACCGGCCGCCCGGTGACCTTCGGCATCGGCCAGACCGACTTCGCCCCCGAGCTGCACAGCACGGTCTTCGCATGCGTCGAGGCCGAGGCGGCTGCCGGTGGCGACATCCGACCCCAGACCACGCCGCGCGGCATCGCTTTGCTCTTCAGCCTGCAGATGCGCACGTTCTTCGATCGCGCTCCCGGGTGGGACGCGCTCGCCGGCAAGGGCGTCGAGGCTCGCCTCGCCGCGCTCGACGACGACACGACCCGGGCCGAGCTGATCGAGTCGGCCCGCGCGAATCAGGGGATGGACTGGCGCAGCGTCTATGTGCTCGCCACGGAACCCGCCAACTATCGCTTCATGGCCGAGGATTCACTCGCCGCCCACGCCGAACGGCGCGGCGTCGACCCCGTCGAGGCGTTCGTCGACATCTCGCGCGAGACCCGCGGCGCCGCGGTGTTCAGCTTCCCGTTCATCAACCAACAGCACGACGCGATCGAATGGATGCTCGCGAAGGACTACTGCATGCTCGGACTCGCCGACTCCGGCGCGCACGTCGGACTGATCATGGACGCGGGCCAGCCCACCTGGCTCCTGTCGCACTGGGCGCGCGACACCCAGACGCTGACGCTCGAAGACGCGGTGCGTCGCCTCACGTCCGAGACCGCCGATCTGTTCGAGCTCACGGGTCGCGGCCGGCTCGTCCCCGGCGGGTTCGCCGACGTCAACGTGATCGACCTCGACGCACTGGCGTTGCCGCTGCCGACGGCAGCTCACGACTTCCCGCTCGGTGCCAGCCGCTACATCCAACATGCAAGCGGCTATGACGCCACGATCGTCAATGGCACCCTCTTCATGGAACACGGCGAGCACACCGGCGCGCTGAGCGGGACCACGCTGCGGAGCTGAGCGGCGACCCCTCGGCGACTCAGGCGATGCGCACGACCGGACGCCCGATCGTGCGGCGCGCCGCCATCTCGGTGAGCACCGCAGGCACCTCGTCGAACTCGACGACCTGCGTGGCCGTGCTCCGGAACGTCCCGGCGTCGAGCATGGCGAGCAGTTCCCGCGACGCC
>JALHSW010000326.1 GCA_022865365.1 Acidimicrobiia bacterium
CACGATCTCCGCCGTGTCGCTGGCCCACATCCCGAGCTTGCGCAACTTTCGTGACACGGTGACGCCCGGGAGATCGGTGTCGACGAGCAGCAGCGAGATGCCGGCATGACCCGCCGCCGGATCGGTCTTCACGACGCAGGTGAGGAAGTCGGCCCGTGCGCCGTTGGTGATGTACATCTTGGTGCCGGTCACCCGCCAGACGTCGCCGTCGAGCGTTGCGCGCGTGGTGATGCCGGCAACGTCGGAGCCGGCGTCGGGCTCGGTGATCGCGATCGCGGCGATCTTCGTGCCCGCGATCGCCGGGCGCAGGTATCGCTCCTTCTGGTCATCGGTGCCGAACTCGCCCAGTGCCGGCGTCGCCATGTCGGTCTGGACCGCGAGCGCCATCGCGATCGCGCCGCAGCCGGCCTTGGCGACCTCCTCGACGAACACGATCTCCGCCGCGAGGTCGCCACCGGAACCGCCCCACTGTTCTGGGTAGTGGAGACCGAGGAACCCCAGCTCGCCGGCCCGCCGGAACACCTCGTCGGGGAAGAACCCGGCGTCCTCCCACCCGTCGACGTGGGGGGCGAGCTCGGCTTCCACGAAGCGGCGGACCGAGGTCCGCAGCTCGTCGTGCTCGGGCGTGAAGATGGGGTGCGGCGTCACCGAGGCTCCATGCAGATACGGTGCCACACGGCCGTTCCCGTCGCCCCACTGGTCGCGCTCGCTCCGCATCCGATACCTGACGCCCCCCTTCGGGACGCTCGGCTGCTCCTAGACTCGTCCCTCCATGACACGGTCACTCCTGCAACGGCGCCTCGTGGATGCGTCCGACCGGCTCAAGCGCCTTCGAGCCGAGCTGGCGGTCACCGAGGAGCAGCTCGTCTTCCTGGAGGACGAAGCCGAGGAGGCGCGCATGCGCGCGCTCGTTGCCGAGACGCCGCTCACCGACGCGGAGGCCCGCGACGCCCGTCGTCACGCCGACGCCCTGAGCCGCCATCGCGACGCACTCATCCTCTCTACCACGGGGCTCGAGCGCGAGCAGGACGCCCTCCTCGACCGAATGTCGGCCGAGCTCTCGGCCCGCTGAGCGCGGGCGCAGAAGATGACCCCGGCCGGCGCCAGCCCTCGTGTCGTGATCGCCGAGGACGAGGCGATCATCCGACTCGACCTCAAGGAGCTCCTCGAAGAGGAGGGCTACGACGTCGTGGGCGAGACCGGACGCGGCGACGAGGCGATCGACCTCGTGCGCGACCTCGTGCCCGACCTCGTGATCCTCGACGTGAAGATGCCCGGCCTCGACGGACTCTCCGCTGCCCGCCAGATCACGAGCGAGCGCCTGGCCGCGGTGCTGATCCTCACTGCGTTCTCCCAGCGCGACCTCGTCGAGCAGGCTCGCGACGCCGGTGCACTCGCCTACTTGGTGAAGCCCTTCCAGAAGAGCGACCTCATGCCGGCCATCGAGGTGGCGCTCGCACGCCACACCGAGCTGACGTCGCTCGAACGCCACGTCGAGGACCTCGAGGAGCGGCTCGAGTCCCGCAAGCTCATCGACCGGGCCAAGGGCCGCCTCATGGACGAGCAGGGCTACGACGAGCACGCGGCGTGGCGGTTCATCCAGACCCAGGCCATGAGCAACCGGGTCAAGATCGGTGAGATCGCCCGACGCATCATCGACCGAGAGCTCACGCCCTAGACGAGCCCGTCCTACGATCGGCGCGATGGCGGAGAAGCTGCTGCTCCTCGACGGGCACTCGCTCGCGTACCGGGCCTTCTACGCCCTGCCGGCCGACCTGAGCACGCCCGACGGCACCGTCACCAACGCCGTCTTCGGCTTCACCTCGATGCTCACGAAGGTGCTTGCCGACGAGCGTCCCGAGCTCATCGGCGTCGCGTTCGACGCTCCGGTCAAGTCGTTCCGTCACGAGATGGACCCCGACTACAAAGCCGGGCGCAAGGCGACGCCCGACGTCTTCAAATCCCAGCTCCCACTGATCCGCGAGGTGCTCGAGGCGCTCGAGATCCCCACGGTGGAGGTCGAGGGTGTCGAAGCCGACGATGTCATCGCGACGCTCGCGACCCAGGCCGCCGAGACCGGGATGGACGTCGTGGTCGTCACCGGCGACCGTGACGCGTTCCAGCTCGTGCGCGACCCTCACCTGAAGGTCCTCTACAACAAGCGGGGCGTGTCCGACTACGCGCTCTACGACGAGGCCGGCATCGTCGAGCGCACCGGAGGCGTGACGCCGGCGCAGTACGTCCAGTACGCGGCGCTGCGGGGCGATCCGAGCGACAATCTCCCGGGCGTCCCCGGGATCGGCGAGAAGACCGCGGCGAAGCTCGTCACCACCTACGGCGACATCGAAGGGATCCTCGAGCACGTCGACGAGCTGCCGCCGAAGCAGCGGCAGAACCTCGGTGAGATGGCCGACCGCGTGCGACTCAACCGCGACATGTCGGCGCTCCGACTCGATGTCGACACGGGCGTCACTCCGAACGATCTTCGCCAGGGTGCGTTCGACCAGGAGCGTGTGCGGGTGCTCTTCGACCAGCTCGCGTTCCGCACCCTGTTGCCGCGGATGATGGACGCGGTCGGAGCGGTCGCGGCCGAACC
>JALHSW010000327.1 GCA_022865365.1 Acidimicrobiia bacterium
CCGAGCACCAGCCCGTCTCCGTCGTCGTCGACGCGGTGCGTGGCCTCACCTACGGCGGCACGACCACGAGCGCGGTGCTCGCGGCGGTCGCGTGGATCGTGGGCATCGTCGCAGTGTGCGCGCCGATCGCCGTGGCCCGCTACCGACGCGTCGTCTGAGGACTGGTCTGAGGGGTCGCCTGACCCCGGGCTACGGGAGCGTCGGGGTCGTTGGCACCGTCGTGCTGGGAGGGGGAATGGTCGTGGTCGGGATCGGCGCCGGCGTCGGCTTGGGCGTCGGCGTCAGCTTCGGAGTCGGAGTCGGAGTCGGAGTCGGGACGGGCGTGATCGTGACCTCGGGCGCCCGGGTCCCCGACGACTTGGGGGGGCCACCACGCCCGTTCTCCGAGATCGAAGCACCCGGTCGATCGCAGCTCGGGCCAGGCGCAGGGAAGTCGACGAAGGGCTGACCGAAGAGCGCCGCGTCCATGAACTTCTTGAAGATGCGCGCCGGGATCTGCCCGCCGAACCCCGCGCCGGGCACCCGCGCGAGCGCGTTGCCGTGCCAGATGACCGCGACGAGTTGGGGGGTGAACCCGAGGAAGTTCGCGTCGGTCTTGTTGTCGGTGGTCCCCGTCTTTCCTGCGACCGGCCGGTTCCCCACCAGACGAGCGGCGGTGCCGGTGCCGCCGGTGATCACGCCCCGCAGCATGTCGGTCTCGCACGCAGCCGTGTCCGCGGAGATGACCCGGTTGCCCTCGACGTCCTTCGCGGCGTCAAAGACAACATCGCCCGTCGGGGTCACGATCTTCGAAACGAACACCGGGTCGTGATGCACCCCACCGTTGGCGATCGTCGACGTGACCGTCGCCATCTCGACCGGTGTCGACTCGACGGCGCCGAGCGTCAACGTGAGCACGGGCTTGAGCGTCTCCTGCGTGATCCCGAGCGCGTGCGCGGTGTCGATCACCTTCGGGAATCCGACCGCGAGTTCGGTGCGCGCGAACGCGCAGTTCACCGAGTGTGCTGTCGCCGATCGCAGCGACATCGTTCCGCCGCCACCTTCCGCGTTCTGGGTCCGGCCCCACTCCTTGAACACGCACGGCGAGCTCCCGCTCACCGTGTCGTTCGGAGAGAACCCGCTCTCGAGTGCGGCGGCCAACGTGATCACCTTCCACGTCGAACCGGACTGACGCCCCGGGTAGCTCGTCGCGATGTTGTACTGGCTCGCCTCGAAGCCCGGCCCGGCCACCATCGCCTTGACCTGACCCGTCGTGGGGTCCATCGCGATCAGCGCGCCGGTGAAGCCCGGCTTCTCGGGGAGGATCTCGTCCATCGCGTTCTGCGCGATCTGCTGCAGGTTCGGATCGAGCGTCGAGTAGATCTTCAACCCACCGGTGAGCACGCGCTGCTCGCGCTCCTTCGGCGTCGCCCCGAGGACGCGGTACACGTCGTCATGGAAAAGTCGGTCCTGCGTTTCCTCCGCCCACGAGTTACGCGGACGGAGCTCGGCCTCCGGCTTGATGGACGGCAGGGGCTCCTGCTCCGCCGCGTCGGCCTGGGCCTGGGTGACATAACCCTGTGTCACCATGCGCTCCAACGCGAACGACCGCCGACGGCGCGCCCCATCGGGGTTCGTGAACGGGTTGTTGCCCTCGGGGTTCGAGATCAGTCCGGCGAGAAGTGCCGCCTCACTCAGGGTCACCTCGTTGAGCAGCGTGCTACGAAAGAACCCCCCACCGGGATCGGCGGCCAGGAAGAAGCGCTCGACCGCCGACTTCACGCCGTAGGAGCCCTGGCCGAAGTACACGGTGTTGAGGTACTGCTCGAGGATCTCGTGCTTGGAGTACTTCTTGTCGAGCCGCAGTGCGAACAGCACTTCACGCACCTTGCGGTCGAGATCGCGTGAATTCGTGAGGATGCGGTTCTTGACGAGCTGCTGTGTGATCGTCGAGCCACCCTGTTCGATCTGGCCTTGGTTGAAGTTCTCGATCGCGGCTCGCATCAGCGCGTTGGGGTCTATGCCGTCGTTGGTCCAGAACGTCTTGTCCTCGACGGCGATCACCGCTTGACGAATGACCTTTGGGACGCGGTCGAGCGAGACGTCTTCGCGGTTGACGGTGCCGATCCGCGCGATCTCGGTCCCGACCTGGTCGTAGATCGTGGACCGTTGCGCGAGGTCACGCAACGCCGGGACTCCGGCGTGGTACGCGTGAGCCTCGACCAGCACCGCGGCGCTCGGGAGGAGCGCGGCGACCAGGAACCCGATCACAAGTCCGCCGACGCAGAGCGTGACGAGGAACGCGCGTCTCGGCGGGAGGTCTTGGAGCCAGCCAACCAGCCAATGAGCTCCAGGCACCTCATGATCCTATCGACGCCGCGCGTTCAGTCTTGCGCGGCCAATTCGTGCCTCGAAGGGGACCGCAAGCCGAACCCGGCGATCAGGTGCCGGACGCCGTCTCGTTGGTCGGCGCGGCATCCTTGCTCGCCTCGATCTCGTCGGTCGGGGCGACATCCTTGCTCGCCTCGATCTCGTCGGCGTACCGCCACGTTGACGGGTCGTTGATGTCGACCGGCGGTGCGTCCTCGATGACGGGCTCGGGCGCCAGACCCTGCCGGCGGGCACGCTTGGCCGCCTGCTTCTCCTGGCGGGCGCGCTCCTTCTGGAGCTTCGCGAACGTGGTGCGCTGTCTCCCAGCCATGTGGATCCCCTTTCGTTGTCGTCCTGCTTGTTGTCCTGGGGGGTCGCGTCAGCGGCGCGGCGGTTTCGCCCGCCCGCGCTCGCGTCCGCGTGTCATCGCGTCCAACACCGTCTTGCGGAGTCGGACGTTTTCGGGTGTGACTTCTGCGCACTCGTCGGAAGCGACGAACTCGAGCGCCTGCTCGAGCGACATCGGGCGGGGCGGCACGAGCCGCACCATCTCATCGGCCGACGAAGCACGGTGGTTCGTGAGCTTCTTCTCCTTCGTGGGGTTCACGTCCATGTCGTCGGCACGGGAGTTCTCCCCGACGATCATGCCCTCGTAGACCTCGACCCCCGGTCCGACGAGGAGCTGGCCCCGCTCCTGGAGGTTCATGAGCGCGTACGAGTTCGTCTGCCCGTGGCGATCCGAGACCATGCTGCCGGTGGGCCGCGTGCGCAGCTCGCCGTGCCACGGTTCGTAGCGCTCGAACACGTGGTGCAGCAGCCCCGTGCCGCGCGTCTCGGTCATGAACTCGGTGCGGAACCCGACCAGGCCACGCGCGGCCACGAGGTACTCCATGCGCACCCAGCCGGTGCCGTGATTCACCATCTGCTCGAGACGGCCCTTGCGCATCGAGAGCAGCTGGGTGACGACCCCGAGGTAGTCCTCGGGCACGTCGATCGCGACGCGCTCCACGGGCTCGTGGATCTTGCCGTCAACCTCGCGCGTGACGACCTCGGGCTTGCCGACCGTGAGCTCGAAGCCCTCGCGGCGCATCATCTCGACGAGCACAGCGAGCTGCAGCTCGCCGCGGCCCTGCACCTCCCAGGCGTCGGGTCGGTCGGTGTCGAGCACTCGCAACGAGACGTTGCCGACGAGCTCGGCGTCGAGGCGAGTCTTCACGAGACGCGCGGTGAGCTTGTTCCCTTCCTGGCCGGCGAGCGGCGACGTGTTGATCCCGATCGTCATCGAGAGGCTCGGGTCGTCGACGTGGATGACGGGGAGCGGACGCGGGTCGTCGGGGTCGGCGAGTGTCTCGCCGATCGTGACATCGGCGAGCCCGGCGATCGCGCAGATCTCCCCGGGACCGGCCTCGTCGGCGTCGACGCGATCGAGCGCCTCGGTCAGGTACAGCTCGGTGATCTTGACGGTCTCGACGGTCCCGTCGGCGCGGCACCATGAGACCGGCGCGCCCTTGCGCAACGTGCCGTGACGAACGCGACACAAGGCGAGGCGACCGACGTACGGCGACGCGTCGAGGTTGGTGACGAGCGCTTGGAGCGGGTGCTCCGGGTCGTACTCGGGCGCCGGGATGTGCTCGAGGAGCAGCTCGAACAGCGGCTTGAGCCCACCCTCGCCCGCGGACCCGGGGAGGAGGAGGTCGGGGTCGGCTGCGTCGAGTGATGCGCGACCGGTGCGGGCGTTGCAGTACACGATCGGGAAGCTGATCTGGTGCTCGTCGGCGTCGAGGTCGAGGAACAGCTCCTCCACCTCGTGCACGACCTCCTCGACGCGCGCGTCGCCACGGTCGACCTTGTTGACCACGAGGATGACCGGCAGCCGGGCCTCGAGCGCCTTTCGGAGCACGAAGCGCGTCTGGGGCAACGGACCTTCGCTGGCGTCGACGAGCAGGAGGATGCCGTCGACCATGGTGAGGCCCCGCTCTACCTCGCCGCCGAAGTCGGCGTGGCCCGGAGTGTCGACGACGTTGATCTTGACGCCGCCGTAGCGGACCGTCGTGTTCTTGGCGAGGATCGTGATCCCCTTCTCGCGCTCGAGGTCGGTCGAGTCCATGACCCGGTCGACGACCTCCTCGTGGGCGCGAAAGGCCCCGGTCTGACGCAGCATGGCGTCGACCAGGGTTGTCTTTCCGTGGTCGACGTGGGCGACGATCGCCACGTTCCGCAGGTCGGCACGCGCGCGCACAGCAGGGCCTTTCCGGTAGAGCCGGGAAGCCCCAGTTTAGGGCTCCCGCGCCGTGGTGCTGGGAGCGGAGCCGTGCCGGGGCCCAGGGATGCGAGGCGGCCCTACAGCAGGGATCGCAGGAGATCGCGGGTCCGGGCCCGCTCCCCGGAGGACCCGAACGGGTTGGCGACGAAATCGGTAGCGCCGACCGACACGAGGCGCTCCACCTGGGCTCGTACGGCGGCCTCGTCGCCCACGATCGCCACGTCCGACGGGCCCCCCGCCCCCTCCTTGTCGAGCATCGCCCGGTACGACGGCAAGGTCCCGTAGATCTCGAAGAGGCCGGCGGCTCGCTCGCGCGCGGCGGCCTCGTCGTCGGTGACGCAGACCGGGAGCCCCACCCCCACGCGAGGCGCCGGGCGCCCGGCTCGCTCCGCGGCGGCGGTGATGGTCGGGACGATGTGCGATTCGATGGTCGCCGGACCGGTCATCCAGGTGACCGTGCCGTCGGCGACGGTGCCCGCGAGCTCGAGCATCTTCGTGCCGAGCGCCGCGACGAGGATCGGGAAGGGGGTCGCACCCTTCACGTCGAGGCCGACGTGTCCGGTCAGGGTCTCGCCGGCGTACGACACCGAGCCGGTCTGCACGAGCGGTACCAGGATCTCGAGGTACTCGCGCATGTGCCGCGCCGGCTTGTCGAACGAAAGGCCGAACATCGACTCGATGACCACCCGGTGCGACAGGCCGATGCCGAGCGCGAGGCGGCCACCGACGATGGCCTGCGTCGTGAGTGCCTGGGCGCCGAGCATCGCCGGGTGGCGCGGGTAGGTGGGGACCACCGCGGTTCCGAGCTCGATGCCCGGCACCTCGCGCCCGGCGACCGCGAGCGCGGTGAGCGCGTCCATACCGAAGATCTGGGGGAGCCAGAACGACGCGAAGCCGTCGTCGGCCGCGGCGCGTGCCGCGTCGACGATGGTGCCGATCGGACCATTTGCCGTGTCGCCACCGAAGATCCCAATGCGCATGAGCCCAGGCTACGCACGCGAGGCGGCGGTAGCGTTCGTCGATCGAGACTGGTGGATCGAAGGAGAACCCATGCCGCTCGCAGTGATCGGAGCCGCGTTCGGACGCACCGGCACGCTGTCGTTCAAGCTCGCGCTCGAGCAGCTCGGGCTCGGGCCCTGCTACCACATGCTCGAAGTGCTCGGGAAGGCCGACCACGTCGCCGCATGGTCTGCGGCGACAGCCGGCGAGCCCGTCGATTGGGACACGCTGCTCGACGGGTACCACTCGACGTGCGACTGGCCTGCATGCACGTTCTGGCGGGAGCTGCGAGATGCGAACCCCGGCGCGAAGGTCGTGCTCACGCGACGCGACCCCGACGCGTGGTACCGGAGCATGAGCGCCACGATCCTCGAATCGCTCGACCGGCCGGTCGATGACGACGCCGACCAGGTGATGATCGACCATCATCTGATGACGCGGGAGCTCATCCTCGAACGCACCTTCGCCGGGGACGACACCCGTGAGCACGTGCTCGGGGTGCTTGCCGCGCACGAGAAGGACGTGATCGCCTCGGTGCCGCCGGCCGAGCTCCTCGTCTACGACGTCGCCGAAGGCTGGGAGCCACTCTGCGCGTTCCTCGGCGTGCCGGTACCCGACGAGCCGTTCCCGAGAACCAACACGACCTCTGACTTCCGCACGATGGTCGGACTCGATCCGACCTGATGGCCCTAGGCGGTTGACGGAAGAACCGCATCGCGGCCTCGGCGCTCGCTAGATTCGCTCTCGATGGATGCGCACGACACCCGGGCCGATCTCCACCTCTCGAAGCGGTTCTTCAAGGCCACCGAGTGGGCCGCCGCCCGCCACGCCTTCTCCGCCGACGCCGAGCCCGCGTCACGGCCGTCGTTGGGGCAGGTGCTGGGGATCGCGTCGCTCGTGCTCGAGGACGGCGGCACCGAGCGGGAGGCGATCGCGGCGATGTTGCTGGACGCGATCGGACCCGATGAGGCGCCGCTCACGGAGCTGCGCTCGACGTTCGGGAAGAAGACCACGAAGCTGGTGGCGCTGTGCGCGCAAGCGCGCGCCGACGACGACGTGGAGCATCGGATCGAGCGGCTCGACGCCGATGGGGACCCGTCGATGCGACGGGTCTTCGCAGCCGATCTGCTGCGTGAGCTGCGGGCACTCGTCCAGGACCTTCGCCGGGCGGGAAGCATCGCGTTTGCCCGCTTCAGCACGCCGCCGAACCAACAGCTCGACAGCTATCAGCTGCTCGTGCAGGTGTTGACGCGACTCGACCCCCGGGGATCACTCACCCAGGAGCTGCGAGCGACGTTCGCCGAGATGCAGCGCCTCGTGGAGCTCGACACCGCGACCGCCGCATGGCGCGTCGCCCATGTCGACGCCGCCTGAGCTCTTGGCACGCTGATCGTCGCTGAGCAACAACCAGCGTGCCAAGAAACCCGGAACAGAGACGTCAGATGATCTTGACGTCGCGAGCCTCGTCGCCCTTGCGACCGGGGCCCACTTCGAACTCGACGCGCTGGCCTTCCTCGAGGGACTTGTATCCAGTGCCCTCGATGGCCGAGAAGTGCACGAACACGTCGTCGGCGCCCTCACGGGAGATGAAGCCGAAACCCTTCTCGGCGTTGAACCATTTCACGGTGCCCTGCGTGGCCATTGTGTTGCTCCTCTGGTGCTGATGCTGGTGTCGTTGTTGGTGTTGGTGTTGGTTGCTCTGCCGACGAGGCGTCTCGCGCCACGGCGGTAGATGTTGCTCCTCGACGATACCCACGGATGTGAGCGCGTCTCGGCTCGGTGACATGAGGCCGACCGGGAGCCCCAGCGTGCGCTGGAGCCGGGCGACATCACGTGCCTGCTCGTTGCCGACGAGCGAGACCACGGTACCCGCCGATCCGGCGCGCGCAGTGCGCCCCGATCGGTGGGTGTAGTCCTTCGCGTCGGCAGGGGGATCGAAGTGCACGACACACGCGACCTCGTCGACGTGGATACCACGCGCGGCGACATCGGTGGCGACGAGCGCCTCGACCCTGCGATTGGTGAAGTCGTACAGCGCACGATCACGCTGGCCTTGCGACCGGTCGCCGTGAATGGCGGCCGCGCTCAGCCCACCCTGCTCGAGTCGCTTCGCGACCCGGTCGGCGCCGCGCTTGGTGCGACAGAAGACGATCGTCTGACCGGTGGCGTTCACCACATCGGCCGTGATGCGCAGGCGATCGTCGCGCTCGGCCTTCCAGAAGTGGTGCGTCGCGTTGACCGCGTTCTCGGGATCGTCGGCGACCTCGTGGCGCACCGGGTCGTGCTGGTAGCGCCGCACCAGCGTGTCGACGACGCCGTCGAGCGTCGCCGAGAAGAGCAACGTCTGGCGCTCACGCGGGGTGAGGTCGAGCAGCTTGCGTACGGCGGGCAGGAAGCCCATGTCGGCCATGCGGTCGGCCTCGTCGAGCACGACGACCTCGATCGAGTCGAGCGAGACGTCCTTGGTGCCGAGGAGATCGGCGAGCCGGCCGGGGCAGGCCACGAGCACGTCGACGCCCCGCTGGAGCGCCTTGCGCTGTGCGCCGTAGCCGACACCGCCGTAGACGGAAGCGACCCGGAGCTTGCGGGGCCCGCCGAGCCACTCGAGCTCGCCCGCCACCTGGGCTGCGAGCTCGCGCGTCGGGACGAGCACCAGGCCGAGGGGGCGGCGCGGCTTGGCCCGCCCGAGGCGGGCGACGAGGGGGATGCCGAACGCGAGCGTCTTGCCCGAGCCGGTCGGCGCGCGTCCAGAGACGTCGCGTCCGGCCAGGCCGTCGGCAAGCGTCAGCGTCTGGACGGGGAAGGGGGAATCGATCCCGCGTGCCGCGAGCGCGCGGACGAGATCGGGTGGGGTGCCGAGTTCGGCAAACGTGGGTGACACTGGGTTCACAACTCCGATGGGGTGCCCGCGGCTTGTGCGGGCTGGGGGACAGGTCTCACGAGGGGCGGGACGAACCTCGTTGACGCTGACCCGGTGTTCGCGGCGTTGTGCCACAGAACCTGGAGACGTGAAGAGAGCCGGCTAGCCCGTTGCGTACGTTCTTTCCGGCATCTCAAATGCTCACCGGTGAACTGACCCACACCCTACCAGGCCGGGGGGACCGGTCTCGCCTCGCTCAGTTCCGGGCCGTCGACACGATCGGGCCCTCGGAGCCCTCGACCGTTGCGGCGCCGACATCGGCGGCCGTCAACCGGGGCAGACCCGAGTAGGCGCGCATGTTGCTGCAGGTGTTCAGGATGTTCTCGCCATAGTTGGTCCCGGGCACTGCCCACTTGCCGTTGAGATCCGTCCAGTTGGGAGCGGCCCCCTTGTAGCGGAAGCTGTCGAACGCGGCCGCGTCGTAGCCGGGCCGCAACACCAGCGGGAGGTGCAGGTTCGCGGCTCTGGACGTCGCGTCGGCGTAGTTACGGAGGTGTTGGATCTGCGCGCGGACACCGAGCTGCGCGGTCGGCTCGGTCATGTAGACGGTGCTGCCGGTGAATGCACCGATCCCCGCGAAGTTGTTGTCCTGGGGCTTCGAGAAGCCCTTGAACTGGAACCAACCCGTCTCCCAGATTGACTGGCAGAACGCGATGTCACCCCGGACGTTCTCGGCGCTGCCCTCGTCGATGAACAGCTGCGCCATCGTTCGCTCGTCGACGGTCGCCGCCCAGACGTTCCCGGTCGTCGCCTCGACGTGCTGCACGTAAGCAGCGATCTGGTCCGCGGTGAGCTCGCTGGGCCCCATGATCGTCCCCGCGCCCACCGGCGGAGGTGGGGGCGGCGGCGTCGTCGGCGCAACCGCGCAGCTCGTCAATACCACGGCGCCGATCGCGAGCGCGAGACGGAGGGGGCGCTGACGGGAGCTCATCGGTCTCAACAGGGTACGGGATCGGTGAAGGTTCGACGCCATCGGCCACTCCTGCTGGTACGGCTCGGGTCCGCGGTCGTCGTCGCCGTCACGGTCGCGAGCTGGAGTCGGGGGCGAGGATTGGCGCCCTCTTCCCCGGGTCGGCTTGACTCGCGGCTTCGTCCGCCGTCTGCCTCGAGGTCCTCCGTGGAGATCACGTCCATCTTCGGGCTCCCCGCCCATCCCCTCTTCGTGCACGTGCCGATCGTGCTGGTCCCGCTCGCGTCGCTCGGTGCGGTCCTCGTACTGGGTCTATGAGATCGGCCACTCGGGCGCGAAGGCGACCTGGGAGAAGACCCAGGTGAAGATCGACAAGGGTGGCGGCAACGGCGGAGAGGGCAGCGGCGAGAGCGGGGAGTCCGGGGAAGGCGGCTGAACCCGCGCTCGACCGAGGGGCGCGTCGCCCCGCGCGATCTACGCTGAACGGCATGGACGCAGAGAACCTCGGCTACGACGCCTTCGACGCCGACAACCACTACTACGAGGCGATGGACGCCTTCA
>JALHSW010000025.1 GCA_022865365.1 Acidimicrobiia bacterium
CGGCGAAGCGCCCGTTCCCGTTCAGCACACGGATGCCCTGCGACAGGAGGGTCTCGGCCAGCGCCTCGCGCAGTCGACCCTCGATCGAGTCGATCCGGCGCTCGAGCGCTTCGACGTCGAGGGTTCCCTCGGCCTGGAGCCCCATCGTCTGGGCCCGCGTGAGCTCACCGAGCTCACCGCCGGTCGCGATCAACGCCTTCGAAGGGATGCACTCCCACAGGTGGGCCGCACCGCCGATCACGTCGCGTTCGATGAGCGTGACCTCGGCGCCGAGGGTGGCGGCGACCGACGCGCACGTGTTGCCGGCGGGGCCACCTCCGATGATGACCAGTCGCGTCGTCCGCACGTCGCCCAGGCTACGCCCCGCCTACCCTCGGGCCCGTGCCTGAGCTCCGCCACGACGCGCTCACCGGCCGTCTCGTGCTGCTCGCCCCCAGCCGGGCCGGTCGCCCGCACACGACATCACCCACTGCGGCCCGAGGCGGCGCCGGTGGAGGCGAGGCATCTGATTGTCCGTTCTGTCCGGGGCACGAGCACGAGACTCCGCCCGAAGTCGCGCGCACGGGCGACGGACCGCCCGACGGGCCGGGATGGCGCGTGCGCGTCGTGCCGAACCTGTACCCGATCGTCGGAGGTCCCGGCGCGGGGCGCGGGGCCACCGGAGCCCATGAGGTTGTCGTGCTCTCACCCGAGCATGCAGCCGGGTTCGGCGCACTCGAGGCGGACCAGGCCACCGAGGTGCTCACCGTCCTGCGCGACCGAGCGCGCGTCCACGCCGAGGCGGGCCGGGCCCACGTGCAGGTGCTCATCAACCACGGCCGCGGCGCCGGCGCGTCGATCGCACACCCACACGCGCAGCTCCTGGCGCTCGACTTCGTCCCGCCGACCGTCGCCGTCGCCGTCGAGCGGTTCGCATCGACGGGGGACGACCTCGTGCTGGGCGACCGGGCCGGGGCCATCACCGCCGGGACCGGCGTGGTCGGGGGCGACGAGGTCGGGGCCTGGTGCCCGGTGGGCTCGGCTTCACCCTTCGAGGTCCGGATCGCGGCGCTCGCAGGCGGGGCCAACTTCGAGTCGGCGACCGACGGACAGATCCTCGGGACCGCACTCGTGCTCCGCGACGTGCTGCGAGGCCTCGGCCGTGCGCTCGACGACCCGCCCTACAACGTGGCCGTGCACAACGCCCCGGCGATGCCGCAGACCGCAGGCGGCGGAACTTCGTTCCATTGGTGGCTCGAGGTGGTCCCCCGCATCGCCGTGGTCGCGGGCTTCGAGCTCGGGACCGGCATCCTCGTCAACACGATGGCACCCGAGGACGCGGCCGAGCAGCTCCGCGCGCTCCTGTAGCCGGAGCCGCCTACCGACCGGAGAAGGTCGCCTTCCCGGGACCGTGCTCGAGGAACGACTGCACGCCGACGGTGGCATCGTCGGTGTCGAAGGCCGCGATGAACGCCGCGGCCTCGACATCGAGCCCGTCGGCCAGGGAAGCGTCGAGACCCCGATTGATGGCATCCTTCGCGAGCCCGATCGCGACGACGGCGCCGGCGGCGAACGACGCGGCCCACTCGAGCGCGTTGGTCTCCACCTCGTCGGCGGGAACGACGCGGTCGACGAGGCCGATCGCGAGCGCTTCGTCGGCTCGCACCTGTCGCCCCGACCAGATGAGATCCTTCGCGCGCGCCGGCCCGACCAGGCGCGCCAGGCGCTGGGTCCCCCCCGCACCGGGGA
>JALHSW010000328.1 GCA_022865365.1 Acidimicrobiia bacterium
ATCGAGCGGGTGCTCGAGACCCACGTCCACGCCGATTTCCTGTCGGGGCATCTCGAGCTCGCGGACCGGACCGGCGCCAAGATCTCGTACGGCGACGCCGCGATCGGCATCGAGTTCGACTACGAACCACTCGCAGACGGGCAACGACTCTCGCTCGGCGCGGTGACCCTCGAGATCCGGGCGACCCCGGGCCACACGCCCGAGTCGGTCGCGATCGTGGTGTGGGAGCGACCCGAGGACACGGAGCCGTACGCGGTCCTCACCGGCGACACGCTCTTCATCGGCGACGTCGGGCGGCCCGACCTGCTCTCGTCGATCGGCGTGAGCGCCGACGAGCTCGCCCGTCGGCTCTACCACTCGATCCACGAGCAGCTCCTCACCCTGCCCGACGAGACGCGGGTCTTCCCGGCGCACGGCGCGGGGTCCGCGTGCGGCAAGCAGCTCTCGACCGAGAAGCAGTCGACGATCGGTGAGCAGCGCCTGGTCAACTACGCGCTCCAGCCGATGCCCGAGGACGACTTCGTCCGGGTGGTGACCGAGGGCCAGCCCACGGCCCCCGGCTACTTCGCATTCGATGCGGCGCGCAACCGGGAGGCGCGCCCGATCCTCGACGAGGAGCACCCTCCACCCGCGGTCTCCCTCGACGAGCTGCTCGACACGCAGTCCCGGGGCGCCGCGGTCCTCGACACCAGAGATCCGATGGACTTCGCGGCCGGGCACCTGCGTGGAAGCGTCAACGTCGACCTGCAGGGTCGTTTCTCGGAGTGGACCGGCGACGTGCTCGACCACGCGACCCACATCGTCCTCGTGGGCAACCCCGGCACGGAGCTCGAGGCCAAGGTCCGCCTCGGGAGGATCGGCTTCGATAACGTCGTGGGGTACCTCGACGACGCCCACGTCGCACTGGCGACGCGCCCCGAGGTGACCGAGCGCTCCTCGCGCCTCACGGCACGCGAGCTCGAAGCGCGACGGCGCGACCTCCCGAACCTGCAGGTGCTCGACGTCCGTAATCCGGGCGAGGTCGCGCTCGGTGCGATTCCCGGCTCCCGGTCGGTGCCGCTGCCGAAGCTGCTCGACGCGCTCGACGCGCTCGACCGAGGCGCGCCCACCGTCGTGTACTGCGGCGGCGGTGCCCGCTCCGCGATCGGGGCGAGCGTCCTCGCCGGGCGTGGCTTCGCCGACGTCTCCGATCTCCTCGGCGGATTCGAGGCGTGGAAGGCCGAGACCACCGGAGCCCGCATCAACCCGCCCATCGCGAGCGAACCTCCGAGGAGCTGACCCGTGTCCGAGTCCCAGCTCCCTGAGCCCCCGATCCCCGAGGTACAGGTCGACGAAGCGCGACGCCGCGTTGACGCCGGCGCGGTGCTCCTCGACGTGCGCGAGCCCGACGAGTGGCGGGCCGGCCACGCCGAGGGCGCGCAGTGGATCCCGATGGCTGAGGTGGCGAGCCGCCAGGTCGAGATCCCCGCTGGCCGTGACGTCGTCGTGATCTGCCGATCGGGGGCCCGCTCAGGCCGAGTGACCGAGGCGCTGGTCCAGGGCGGCCACGACGCCGTCAACCTCGCGGGCGGAATGCAGGCGTGGGCGGGGGCGGGTCTCCCGGTCGTCACCGACGACGGCAGCCCCGGCACCGTCGCCTGATCCGGCGAAACGGCACGGCCCGATCGCCTGGGCCGGAGGGACTTGGCCGGAGGGACTTGGCCGGAACTTGGCAGTTTCCGCGTACTCCCGAGGCGTCGGGACAAGAAGACTCCTTCTCAGGGTCGTCACATCTCTCATGAGTTGACTGAGCCCGACAACCCCCCGGCCGTCAAGGAGCACCACATGACCACGCCACCGCGTGAGCCCCTCCCGGGCGCACGAGCCCGCAAGAACCGAGCGCAGGCTCGCAAGGCGCGCTTTCGCACGAGTCGGACGGTCGCCGCCGTCACCAGCGCGACCGCCGCCGTTGCCCTCGCGGTCGCAATGGCCGTTGGCGGGTCGACGGGAGCGACGGCAACCACCACGTCGAAGAGCGCCACCGCGGTGCAGCAGAGCAGCAGCGGTTCGGGAAGCACGACGTACTCCGACGACGGATACGAGTACGACGACGGATACGAGTACGACGACGGATACGGGTACGACGACTCGAGCAGCGCGGCCACGCCGAGCTCCTCATCGAGCTCGTCGAGCTCGTCCGACACGACGACGCGGGGAAGCTGACCCGGCGGTGCCCGACTCTCTGATGCCCACTCCCTGATGCCCACTCCCTGATGCCCACTCCCTGATGCCCACTCCCTGATGCCCACTGCCTGATGGTCGGTGCACTGAACGTCTCGTGGCTCGTCGCCCGCTCCTCGGGTGTCGTCGCGTGGGCGCTGATCGTCGCGTCGGCGGCCTGGGGACTGCTGCTCGCTACTCGTGTCCTCGGACGCAAGGCGTCACCGGCCTGGCTGCTCTCGCTCCACCGGTTCCTCGGCGCGCTCGCCGTCGTCTTCACCGTCGTGCACGTCGTCGCGATCGTCGCCGACGAGTACCTCGACTTCGGGTTGACCGACGTGCTCGTTCCCTTCGCGTCGTCATGGGAACCGTTCGCGGTGGCGCTCGGCATCGTCGGCATGTACCTGCTCGCGGCCGTGCAGATCACGTCACTCCTGCGCACCCACATGTCGCAGACCGCGTGGCGGCGGGTGCACCTCCTCAGCTACGCACTGTTCGCGACCACCACGGTGCACGCGCTCATGGCCGGCACCGACGCCAATGCGTTGCTCCCGACGGGCGTGGCGGTCATCTTCGGCGCGGCCGCCGTGTTCACGGGCGCCACGATGTGGTGGGCTCGCACCGAGGCGACGCGCACAGGAAGCTCCGTCGTGAAGGCCCGCGTCAACGCCTGAAGCCCCTCAGGACGCCCGAACCTCCCGGAAGTGCGGGTGTGTGCCCTTGCCTACCCGTCGGTAACCTGGCCTCATGGCCCCGAACGCCCCCGGCCGGGCCGCCTCCGAGCGGTCCGCCTCGCTCCAGCGCCTCGGTGACGGGGAGTTCGACGTCCTCGTCATCGGTGGCGGCATCACAGGAGCGGGCTGCGCGCTCGATGCGGCGAGCCGCGGCCTGCGGACCGCCCTCGTCGAACGCGACGACTTCGCGTCGGGTACCTCGTCGAAGTCCTCGAAGCTGGTGCACGGCGGGATCCGCTACCTCCAGCAGAAGGAGTTCGCACTCGTCTACGAGGGACTCCACGAGCGCCAGCTCGCACTCCGGAACGCACCGCACCTCGTGCGCGTCCTCCCCTTCCTCATCCCGATCCTCACCCGCGACGGTCTGGTCGACCGTCGCGTCGCCCGAGCGCTCGGTGGGGCCATGTGGATGTACGACCTCACCGGCGGCATCCGCATCAAGAAGACGCACAAGCGCATCGACAAGGACGAAGCCCTGCGGCACATGCCGACGTTGCGTCGCGACAACCTCGCGAGCGCGTATCTCTACTACGACGCGCGAGCCGACGATGCCCGACTCACGCTTGCCATCGCCCGCACCGCAGCCGAGCACGGCGCGACAGTCGCGAACTACGCACCGGTCACAGGCCTCCTGAAGGACGCACACGGGAACATCAGGGGAGCGAGGGTCGAGGCAGACGGTTCGACCATCGAGGTGCGGGCGCGCGTCGTGATCAACGCCACCGGAGTGTGGTCCGACCAGGTGCGCACCATGGACGAAGGGGCCGATCCTGCCTCGATCCGGCCGGCCAAGGGCATCCACATCACGGTGCCCTGGGCGAAGGTCCGCAACGACATCGCCGCGATCGTGCCGGTCCCCAAGGACAAGCGCTCGGTCTTCGTCGTGCCGTGGGGCGACTCCACGTACGTGGGCACGACCGACACCGACTACGACGGCCCGATCGACGACCCGCAGTGCACCCCCGACGACATCGCGTACCTGCTGCGCGCGCTGAACTTCGCGATCGAGGAGCCAGTGACGACGGACGACGTCGTCGGTACCTGGGCCGGTCTCCGGCCACTCCTTCGCAGCGCCGATACCGAGCGCACCGCCGACCTCTCCCGCCGCCACGGCGTGCGCGTCTCGGAGAGCGGCGTCATCACGATCACCGGCGGCAAGCTCACGACCTACCGGCGCATGGCTGCCGACACCGTCGACCAGGCGTCGCGGGTGCTCGGGCGCCGTACCCGGTGCCGCACGAAGAAGATCGCCGTCATCGGCGCCGAGGGCTACGACGCACCGCCCGAGACGATGGAACCCAGCCGCCACGAGCACCTCTCCGGCCGCTACGGGACCGAGAGCCAAGCGGTGCTCGACCTGGTCGCCGACGATCGCGAGCTGGATGAAGCACTCGTCCCCGGCTTGCCGTACCTGCGGGCCGAGGCCGTGCACGCCGTGCGTCACGAGATGGCACGCACGCTCGACGACGTCCTCTCGCGCCGCACGCGAGCGCGGCTCCTCGCGCGCGACGCATCGGCTGCCGCCGCAGAGTCGGTCGCGATGCTCATCGGTCCCGAGCTCGGCTGGGACGCCGACGAATCGGCGCGACAGGTCGACGCCTACCGCGCCGCCGTGAAGCACGAGCGAGAGTCGGCCGGCCTCCCCGAGACGGCCCTCGACGCGTCCCTGGGCGCCTGAGCTGGCAATGAGTGGGATCGCAGCTCGAAGGGGCTCGCCCACACCGCCGATCGCGCTGGCGCGCGACGCGGCCGCAGTCACCGCCCGCCTCGACACCGGATTCGTCGACGTCGACGACGCGTGCCTCGAGCGGCTGCGCGGAGCGTGCGCTTCGGTCACCACGGATCCGGCCACGCTCACCGAAGCGAGCCGTGACTGGTGGCCACTGGCGATGATCTGGGCGCTCGACGGCGAAGTCGCGGCCCGCGCCGCCGCCGTCGCGGCACCGACATCGGCGGCCGAGGTCGTCGCGGTGCTCCGCGTGTGCAACGAGGTCGGTGTGCCCGTCACCGCAGCAGGCGGACGCAGCGGCGTGTGCGGTGCGAGCGTGCCGCTCTACGGCGGGGTCGTGCTCGACCTGTGCGGGCTCAACGGGATCGTCGACGTCGACACCGAGTCGATGGTGCTCGACGTGCGGCCCGGCACCTTCGGCGACGTGCTCGAGGACGAGCTGCGTTCGTCGTACGGAGTGACCGTCGGCCACTGGCCCCAGTCCGTCGATCTCTCGACGGTGGGCGGCTGGCTGGCGTGCCGCGGGGCGGGGCAGTACTCCACCCGCTACGGCAAGATCGAGGACATGGTCGTCGGCATCGACGTCGCCCTTGCCGACGGACGCACGATCACCACGGGTGGCGCACCGCGCGCTGCGGTCGGACCCGACCTCACCCAGCTCTTCGTCGGGAGTGAAGGCACCCTCGGGATCATCACCGGCGCCCGACTCCGGATCCACCCGGTTCCGAGCGCGGAGCGGCGGTCCGCCTACCGATGCCCGTCGTTCGAGGCCGGCCTCGACGCGTGCCGAAGGATCATGCGACGGGGAGCCACGCCGGCCGTTCTCCGCCTCTACGACTCGATCGAAGGGAACCGCAACTTCCAGACGGGCGAAGACGTGCATCCGCTCCTCGTGCTCGACGAAGGCGACCCGCGTGTGATCGACGCCGTCATGGCGATCGTGAGCGAGGAGTGCGACGGGGCGTCGGACCTCGACGGCAACGATCTGCTCGCGCGGTGGCTCGAGCACCGCAACGACGTCTCGGCGCTCGAAGCACTCATCTCGCGCGGCTACGTGGTCGACACCATGGAGGTCGCCGGACGTTGGCGCGACCTCCCGGGAATCTACGCGGCGGCGACCGACGCGCTCACGGGCATCGAGCACACGATGGTGGCGTCGGCTCACCAGTCACACTCCTATCTCGACGGCGCGTGTCTCTACTTCACCTTCGCCGGCCAACCGCCGCCGGACGAGCGCGAGGCGTACTACCGCGACGCGTGGGACGCCGGGACGCGCGCCGTGCTCGACAACGGCGGCACGCTCAGCCATCACCACGGTGTCGGGCTCAACCGTGCCCGCTACGTACGCGAAGCACTCGGGGATGCGTTCGACGTGCTGGCCGCAGCGAAGGAGGCGCTCGATCCTCGCGGCATCCTCAACCCCGGCAAGCTCGGCCTCGCGAGCCCCTTCGGCCCCAGTCCCGCCTGGCCCGAGGCCGATGGCTGACACCGGCCAGGTGCTCGTCGTCGACGTCGGAACGTCGGCAGTGCGCGCCACGGTCGTCGACGGTGACGCCGGGGTCGTCGCCGAGCACCGGGCGCCACTCCTCCCCGACTCGCCTGCTCCCGGCCTCGTCGAGTTCGACGCGGTCGAGATGGCCCGGGTCGCGATCGAGCTGGCCACCCGCGTGCTCGAAGCGGCCGGACCCGTCGATGCCGTGGGCATCGCGAACCAGCGTGCGTCGACCGTGGTCTGGGATCGCGCGACCGGAGCACCCGTCGCCCCGGGCCTCGGCTGGCAGGACCTCCGCACGCTCGGACGCTGCCTCGAGCTCGCGGGCACCGGAGTGCGGATCGCGCCGAACCACACTGCGACCAAGGTCGAGTACCTGCTCGACCTTGCCGACCCCGAGCGATCACTCGACCTGTGCGTCGGCACGGTTGACACATGGATCGCGTGGACGCTCTCGCAGGGTGCGCTCCACGTGATCGATGCGACGAACGCACAGGTGACGGCGCTTCGCACGGCAGCGAACGACGCCTGGGCGGGCGATCTCCTCGAGACGTTGCGCATCCCCGAAGCGGCGATGCCGCGAGTGGTCGATTCGACGGGAACCCTCGGCGAGGCGAGCGCGCTCCCCGGTGCACCGCCGATCGCGGGAATCATCGGCGACCAGCAGGGATCCCTGCTCGGCCAGGGCTGTGTTCACCACTGCGACGCCAAGGCGACCTTCGGCACCGGCGGGATGCTCGACGTCGTGATCGACGGTGCCCGGCTCGAGTTCGAGCAGGGCCGCGCGGGCACGTTCCCGATCGTGACGCGCAGATCCGCCGGTGTCGACGCGTGGGGACTCGAGGCGATGATGCTTGCCGCGGGCACGAACGTCGAGTGGCTCCGCGACGATCTCGGCATGATCGCGTCAGCCGAAGACTCCGACGCCGTTGCCGCGGCCTGCGAAGACACCGGTGACGCTTGGTTCGTTCCTGCGCCATTCGGGCTCGGTACTCCGCACTGGGACTACGGCGCGCGCAGTGTGCTCGTCGGCCTCACCCGCGGCACGGAACGCGCGCAGGTGGTGCGCGCCGTGCTCGAGGGCGTGGCACACCGCGGCACCGACCTGATCGAAGCTGCCGAACACGACGCCGACGTTCACATCGAGCGTCTGAAGGTCGACGGCGGGATGGCGGCGAACACGACGTTCCTGCACGCCCTCGCCGACTCGGCCCAGCGCCCGGTCGAGGTCGCGCCCGTGCGCGAGGCAACCACCCTGGGGGCCGCGTTCTGCGCCGGACTCGCCGTCGGACTCTGGGCCGGCGACGACGATCTCGCCTCGACCTGGCGGCCTGCTCGGGTCATCGAACCCGGTCGTGAGACCGATCGTGACCGTTGGCGGGAAGCGGTCGCCCGGTCCCAGGGCTGGATCCCTGCGCTCTCCGCCCTGAAGTTCTGACCCTGCTCCCCGCCGCGCACTGGTCACCCGCCGCGCGGCCGCGTGTCGAGCGCGGGCACGCCCGGAGCTCGGCGTGGCGGTGATTCCCGATCCCCCTCGCGCGGTCACCGCCGCGTCGGCCCGGGTGGGCGCGGCAGATGCGCACTGGGCACACAGGGCACGGCCGGTGGACGGCCAGTCGCACGGGCTGCGACGCTGCTCTGCATGAGCGACCCGGTTCGACCGGCGGCCATCCGCATCGACGACCTCGCGAACCCGACGTTCCCTCGCCACATCGCCGAGATGATGGACGCCGTCGCACCGATGGCCGCCGCGCTGGCGTTCGCACCCGACGCGCTGCTCGCCCAGGCGAGCGCCGAGACCGGGCTCGACGACTTCGGCGACGAGTGGTTCCGCGAACCGCTCGGCGTCATCCTGCGCGCGATCGACACCGAGGCCGGCCCGTCGGCGTGGGGCCGCATCAGTGCGCACAGCCAGATGCTCACGCACATGAAGAACCGGCTCCAGGTCGAGGCGATCGTGCGTGAGCACCCCGAGATCCTCGACGTCGAGATCGCGCGCCCGATCGTGATCATCGGCCAGCCTCGTACCGGCACCACCCACCTCCACAACCTGTTGGCAGAAGACCCCGCGCTGCGGTCGCTCCGGTACTGGGAAAGCCTCGAGCCCGTCCCCCCGGCGGCCGAGCGCGCGGCCGTGGCCGGCGGAGCACCCGATCCCCGGCGGGAGCGCTGCGAGATGGGCCTGACGATCCTCAACGACGCGCTGCCGTACTTCAAGCGCATGCACGAGATGACGGTCGATCATGTGCACGAGGAGATCCAGCTGCTCGCGATCGCGGGATCCACGATGCTCTTCGAGACCATGGGCGTGATGCCCAGCTGGCGCCAGTGGTACGTCGGGCACGATCAGACGCCCGCGTACGCGTACCTCGAGCGCGTGCTGCAGTGCGCGCAGTGGCTGCGGGGCGGCGAGCGCTGGGTGCTCAAGTCACCCCAGCATCTCGAGCAGATCCAACCCCTCCTCAACGTGTTCCCCGACGCCACGTTCGTGTTCACGCATCGCGATCCGGTCGCGGTGATCGCATCGAACGCCGAGATGATCGCGTACACCGCTCGGTTCAGCGCCGCACACGTCGACCCGCCGAAGATCGGCCACTACTGGGCCAACCGGATCGAGGAGATGCTGCGTTCAGGGATGCGCGACCACGAGATGCTGCCTGCCGGCCGCACGATCGACGTTCGCTTCGACGAGTTCATGGCCGACGACCTCGCGATGGTCCAGCGGATCTACGACGTGGCCAACCAGCCGTTCACCCCTGAAGCGCGCGTCGCGATGGACGCGTTCATCGA
>JALHSW010000329.1 GCA_022865365.1 Acidimicrobiia bacterium
CATCACGCTCCGCACGATGCTCAAGCCCGCGGTGACGGTGCAGTACCCCCACGAGAAGGAGGCGCCCGCGCCCCGCGCCCGGGGGGTCATCGCGCTCAAGGAGGAGAACTGCACCGTCTGCATGCTGTGTGCGCGGCAGTGCCCCGATTGGTGCATCTACATCGAGGGACACAAGGAGCAGCGTCCGCCGCGCCGTGAAGGTGGACGCCCCCGGTCGGTCAGCGTGCTCGACCGTTTCGACATCGACTACGCACTCTGCATGTACTGCGGGATCTGCGTCGAGGTGTGCCCGTTCGACGCGCTGTTCTGGACTCCTGAGTACGAGTACTCGGAGAACAGCATCGCCAGGCTGTTGCACGACAAGCAGAAGCTCGGCGAGTGGATGGAGACCGTGCCTGTGCCCGAGCCGCTCGAGGCCGGCGCGCTGCCGCCCAAGGGGGCGAAGAAGTAGCCATGTGGGAGCAGCAGGTCGCATTCTGGATCTTGGCCGTCGGCATGGCAGTAGCGGCGATCGGGGTGGTGCGTACCAAGAACATCGTGCACGCCGCGTTGTTCCTCGTCGTCGTGCTCGCGGGCGCCGCGGCGCAGTACATCCTGCTCGCCGCCGAGTTCGTGGCCTGGGTGCAGGTGCTCATCTACATCGGTGCGGTGGTCATCCTCTTCCTGTTCGGGATCATGCTGACGCGTGCTCCGATGCGTGACGACAGCTCGCGGCTCGACAATGACCAGCGCTGGGCTGCGGCTGCGGTCGCGCTCGTCTTCTTCGGGGTGCTGGTCGCCCTGCTCGTCGACGCGTTCGGAGGCGACGAGATTCGGTTCGGGAGCGAGCTCGTGGCCCAGGGCCGCACCCAGACCGTCGGCACCGACCTGTTCCGGGTGTTCGTCGTCCCGTTCGAGCTTGTCTCGATGCTGCTCCTCGCCGCACTCGTCGGCGCTGTCGTGCTGGCGCGAAAGGACTGAGGCGACGATGCAGCTCAACCAGTTCCTCATCCTCAGTGCGTTCCTGTTCGGTACCGGCATCTACGGCGTGCTCGCCCGCCGCAACGGCGTGCTCGTGCTCATGAGCGTCGAACTGATGCTCAACGCGGTCAACATCAATCTCGTTGCGTTCTCTGCGTTCAACCGCAACGTCGGCGGGCAGGTCTTCGCCCTCTTCGTGATCGCGATCGCAGCCGCCGAGGTGGGAGTCGGCCTCGCGATCGTCCTGCTCATCTACCGGAACCTGCACAGTCCCGACCTCGATGAGGTCGACCAGTTGAAGGGCTGAGGCGCACACGATGCTCGACGCCGTCTGGATCGTCCCCGCGCTGCCTGCGGCCTCGTTCCTCGTCATCCTCTTCTTCGGCAAGCGACTGCCGAAGAAGGGTGCGGGGATCGGGATCGCGGCGGTCGGAGCGTCGTTCGTGCTGTCGTGCATCACCGCGGCGCAATGGATCGACCGTGTGAGCGCGGCCGAGGGTCATTCGGCGGGGCTCGGCGCGTTCGTCGGCAAGGGGATGCTGCTCTCCGGTAGTGAGCAGGCGGTCGTCAAGCCGGTGGTCCACTCGATCAACTGGTGGCACAGCGGCGGCGTGTCGTTCGGCGTCGGCACCTACGTCGACGGTCTGACCGTGATGATGATGTTCGTCGTCACGATCATCTCGTTGCTGGTGCACATCTACTCGACCGGCTACATGCACGGCGACCGCCGCTACACGTGGTTCTTTGCCTGCCTGTCGCTCTTCACGTCGTCGATGCTCCTGCTCGTCGTGGCCGACAACACGTTGCAGATGCTGGTCGGCTGGGAGCTCGTCGGCCTGTGCTCGTTCATGCTCATCGGCTTCTGGTGGGAGGACCCTGCGAACTCGCGGGCCGCGATCAAGGCGTTCCTCACCAC
>JALHSW010000330.1 GCA_022865365.1 Acidimicrobiia bacterium
ATCGAAGAGGGTCACCGGCACCGACGAGAAGAGGAAGCGGGTCATGACCGCCTCGCGGTCGCCCTGCTTGGCGACGTACTTCCGGGCGAGCGCGTTCAGGAGCTTCGGATCCTCCTGCATCGTCGTCCCGGTGAAGAACGGGTATTCCGGCACCACGACGACCACACCGCCACCCCCCACCGGACCCGCGCCCGCCGATCCGGAAGTACTGCCTCCGAGCGCCCCGGCACCGGGCGCGAACCTCACCGAGCCGAGCCCGACCGCGGCGGCCACACCGGCCCCCCGGGCGAGCACCTCACGACGCGACAGTCGATCCATGACGCACCCCGTCCCCCCGTCCCCCGAAGCCAGGGCAGGGGATCCTGCGGCAGTATGTACCCCGCGAGGAACGATCGGCAAAGGAGGCTTCGTGAGCGCGGTGGATGACACGATCGATGGTGCGGTTCCGGACCACCTGTGGGATGCCGACAACCACTACTACGAGCCGCGCGACTGCTTCACCCGCTACATCGAGCCGGCCATGGCCGACCGGGCGATCCGCGTCGTGGCCGACGGCGACGGCCGCGAGGCCGTGTTCGTCGGCGATCGGCCGTTCACGTTCCTCCTCGACCCGTTCCGCGACACCACGTCCAAGCCCGGATCGCTGCGAGAGATGCTGCGCGCCATGAGCTCGGGCGAAGTCAAGGAGTCCGACGTCACCGAGCCGGTACAGCCCGAGTACGTGAACCGCGACGCTCGCCTCGCGCTGATGGACACGCAGGGCGTCGAGGCCATCCTGCTGTTCCCCACGCTCGCCGTGTGCGTCGAGCACTTCATGCAGGACGACCCCGACCAGCTCTACGCGAACGTCCACGCGTTCAACCGGTGGCTCGACGACGACTGGGGCTTCGACTACCAGGCTCGGATCTTTGGTGTGCCCCTGCTGTCGTTGCTCGACGTCGACCGCGCCGTCGCCGAGCTCGAGTTCGTCCTCGCGCGCGGGGCGCGGGCGATCTCGTTGCGGCCGGGACCGGCCTTCGGGCGCTCCCCCGCCGACCCGCACTTCGACCCGTTCTGGGCCAGGGTGAACGAAGCCGGGGTGGCAGTGTGCTTCCACATCGGGGAGTCGGGCTACAACGAGCTCTACAGCACCGCATGGGGCGAACAGGCGAACCCGTCGTCGCACCACCAGTCGGCGTTCCAATGGACGAGCTTCTACGGCGACCGACCGATCATGGACACCTTCTCGGCGCTCGTGCTGCACAACCTGTTCGGGCGCTTCCCGAACGTTCAGTGCCTCAGCGTCGAGAACGGCTCGCTCTACGTTCCCTATCTGCTCAAGGCGATGAACAAGATGAACGGGATGGGACGCAACGGCCCTTGGCTCGGGGGGCGCATCACGGAGCGCCCGAGTGACATCTTCAAGCGCCACGTCTCCGTCTCGCCGTACCACGAGGAGAACGTCACCGCGCTGGCCGAGCTCATCGGCGACGACCGGGTGCTCTTCGGGTCCGACTATCCGCACGCCGAAGGCCTCGCCGAGCCCCGCGACTTCGCCGAGTGCGTCCAATCACTGGGCCCCGAATCCGTGCGCCGCATCATGCGCGACAACCTGCGCGGGCTCCTCGGCGTCACCGTCGCACCGTGAGCGGTCCGCTCGACGGACGGGTTGCGCTCGTGACCGGCGCCGCCGGTGCGGGGATCGGGCGGGCGTGCGCACGGCGCCTCGGACACGACGGAGCCGCCGTCGTGGTCACCGACGTGCACGAGCGGCGGACCACCGAGACGGTCGCAGAGCTGGCCGTCGAGCTCGCGCCCACTCCCGTGATCGGTCACACGCTCGACGTGAGCGATCGCGCCCGCGTCCACGAGGTGCTGGCCGCCGTCGCCGCAACGCTGGGACCGGTCGACATCCTCGTCAACAACGCCGCAGTGAACGTGCTCGGCACCGTCGTCGAGTACGACCCCGATGACTGGGACCGGGTCCTCGACGTCGATCTCACCGCGTGCTGGTACCTCATGCGGGCCGTACTGCCGGCGATGACGGCACTGGGGCGCGGCAGCATCGTGAACGTCTCGTCGGTCGCGGGCTACCTGGGCGGCGGTGGCACCGAGGGGCCGTACGCCGCGGCGAAGGCGGGCCTGCAGTCGCTCACCCGGACCGTGGCCGCCGAGGCCGGCCCGCACGGGGTGCGCGCCAACGCGGTTGCCGTGGGCATCGTGTGGACGAAGTTCGTCGAGAAGCACGCGGCGGCGCTCGCACCCGAGGCCGAGCGCACCCCGTTGCGTCGTCTCGGCACGCCTGAGGAGATCGCCGCGGTCGTGGCCTG
>JALHSW010000331.1 GCA_022865365.1 Acidimicrobiia bacterium
GGTTTCGGTTCGTTCGACGCGCCGGTCGTGCACCTCGCCGACAGTCCCGCCGGGGTCGCCACCCACGTCGAGCTCGCAGCGTCGGTCGGTGGCGACCTGCGCTCCACGTTCGCGGCGCTCGCCGAGCAGGCACCGGCCGGCGGTGATGGGGTGGCGCGCCGCGAGCGCGACGCATGGGTTGCGCGGCTGCGCGACGACGAGCACGCGAAGCGGGCAACCGAGGCATTGCGCCTGGAGTCCGATGCATCCCCGATCGATCCCGCCCGGGTGTACGGCGAGCTCCGCTCGCGGCTCGCGCGCGATGCGATCGTGATCGGTGACGGCGGCGACTTCGTGTCCTACGCCGGCAAGTACATCGACACGTACACGCCGGGGTGCTTCCTCGGGCCGGGACCGTACGGTTGTCTCGGCACGGGCACGGGGTACGCGCTCGCGGCGGCGCTCGCGCATCCCGATCGCCAGGTCGTCGTCTGCTACGGCGACGGCGCGATCGGGTTCACGCTGGGAGATCTCGACTCGCTCGTGCGCCACGGCGTGAACGTGACTGCCGTGATCGGCAACACCGGGATCTGGGGCCTCGAGAAGCACCCGATGCAGATGATCTTCGGCTACGACGTCGTGGCCGAGCTGCGCCCCGGGACGCGGTACGACCAGGTCGCCGAAGCGCTGGGCGGCCACGGTGAGCTCGTCGACGAGGCTGGCGACATCGGCGCAGCACTCGACCGCGCGTTCGCCCACGACGGCCTGTCCGTCGTGAACGTGCTGACCGATCCCGCGGATGCCTACCCGAGGTCGTCCAACCTCGGCTGACCTAGCGGCGCGACGCCCCGGGGCAGGCCTTCCAGTCGCCGCCTTCTTCGCGCATCGGGAGGTCGTAGCTCTTCGCGGCGGCGGTGCCGGGCGGGTCGACCTGGTACTCGACGGTGGCATGGTCGCCGTCACGGTCGACGCTGAGGAAGTTGACGGTCAACGTGGTGCCGAAGCCGATCCGGCGGCCCAGCTCGCTGAACGCGGCCTCGGGGTCGTCGCGATCCGCCGCACACAGCCGGTCGATGGCGTCCTGCTCGCGCCCGGCCGTCACGTCGTCGAGGAAGTCGTACGCGCCCTGGTACGGCGGCAGGGTCCGTGTCGCGAAGAGCGCGGTTCCCGCGATCCCGAACGCGGCGATCGTGCCCAGCGCGAGCACCAATGCGGCGATCCAGCCGCGACGTTTGCGGGGCGCCTTGGTGCCGGGTGCCCCGACGCCGGGTGCCGGGGCGAGGGCCCAGCTGTCGGTCGGTGCCGGCGGCGGCGCGGGCGCCGGCGGCGCGGCGGGTGCCGGAGCCCCGGGTGCCGGGGCGCCGGAGCCCTGGGGCGCGCGTGCTCCCAGGTTCGGGGCGGCCCAGCCGGGCGCGTCCTCTCCCCCTGATACGTCGCCGGGTGTTTCGTCGCTCATGCTCCGGCCGCCTTCTCCAGGAAGCGGGACCGCTCCACGACCACTCGGGTGATGCGCCCGGCGGCCACGAGCCCGCGACCGTCGTTCACCGACACGCGAAACGTCAGGCGACGGCTCTCGACGGTCTCGAGCGTCGCCTCTGCGTCGACCCGACCCCCGACCGCGGTCGGTGCCAGATGGTCGAGCTGTACGCGGTAGCCGACGGTGGTCTGGCCCTCACCGAGTGCACCTGCGACGGCATGCACCGAGGCCTCCTCGGCGAGGCCGACGACGCGCGGCGTCGCGAGGACGGGGACGTCACCGCTGCGGAGCGCGACGGCAGTGTCGGAGTCGGACACGGTCATCGTCGCGGTTGCCGTCAGTCCTGGCCGCAGGGTCATTCGCCTACCCTAGCGACCTCATGATCGAACCCGAGATCCTCGAGTGCACGCTGCGCCATGCACTTCGCAAGGGTGGCGACTTCGCCGAGGTCTTCGCCGAGGACCGGCGCAGCTCGAGCGCCCGCTTCGACGACGGTCGGGTGGAGGAGCTCGTGTCGGGCCGGGCCCGGGGCGCCGGCGTGCGCGTCGTGCGCGATGACACCACCGGGTACGCGCACAC
>JALHSW010000332.1 GCA_022865365.1 Acidimicrobiia bacterium
CGTGAGGACCGGCGCGACTTCGTCGATGCTCGCACGTCGCCACGCCCCGGACCGATGGTCGACACGTCCGGTCGCGTCCTCGCCGAGCACGACGGCGTGGCCGGATTCACGGTGGGGCAGCGACGCGGGCTCGGCGTGGCGCTCGGTGAGCCCCGATACGTCGTCGCGCTCGACGCGCGCGCAGCCACGGTCACGATCGGCACGCGGGCAGACCTGGCGTGCGACCACGTCACCGTGCGTGATCTGTGCTGGGTCGCCGGTGCGCCCGGGCACGACACGGCGCTCTCGGTGCAGACGCGTGCGCACGGTGCAACCGGCGTCGGGCGGCTCGACGGCAACGTGGTGCGCCTGCGCGAGCCGATGGCGCGCGTGGCATCGGGCCAGGTGGTCGCGTTGTACGACGGCGACCTCGTGGTCGGTGGCGGCATCGCCGCCTGAGCAAGGGCGGCCTGAGCAGCACGCCGTCGGCCGCGGCCGGGGAGGGTCGACATGGACGTCGCGCTCGCGCTCGCCGGGTTCCTCGCCGGCGTCGCGCTGATCGTGTGGGGGGCCGAGACCTTCGCCGAGCACCTGGGCTCGGCATCGGTCCGACTCGGCGTCAGCACGTTCGCGCTCGCGCTCCTGCTGGCCGGAGCCGAGCCGGAGGAGCTCGCGACCACGGTCACCGCGTCGTTGCGGGATGCCCCGGCGATCGCACTCGGCGACGTCATCGGGGCCAACGTCACGGTGTGCCTCGTCGCTCTCGGTGTCGGCGCGCTCGTCGCGCCCTTGCCCTTCGGCGGCCAGGTTCGCCGCTACGCACTGCTGGGCCTCCCGCTCGCCATCGCCATGGTCGTCGTCGCGTGGGACGGCCAGGTCGGTCGCCTCGAGGGAGCGATGCTCGTCGGCCTGTACGTGGCGTACGTGACGGTGATCTGGGTGAAGGAGCGCCGACCGCCCGCGCTCGGCGAGACCGGCGAGATCGAGGTTGCCGCGGCCCGCGAGTCGCGCGTGGAGGGCACGGCCGGCGCAGGCCGTGACGTCGCGTGGACCGTGGTGGGCGTCGCGGCGATGGTCGTCGGCGCGATGCTGCTCGTGGAGTCGGTGCGCTCACTCACCGACGTCGAGGAGACGCAGACGACGCTCGCGCTCACGATCGTCGGCTTCGCGACCGGGTTCGAGCTGGTCGTGCTCGCGTGGTCCGCGGCACGCCGGGGGATCAGCGAAGCGGTGGTGGCGGCGGTGGTCGGGTCGTTCGCGTACAACGCGACGATGAGCCTCGGCGTCGCCGCGCTTGCCCGTCCGCTCCGACTCGGCGACACGACGGTGCTGCACCTCCCGCTCGCGCTCATGCTCGGCGCGTTCGTGCTCGTGCTTGCGCTCGCACTCCCGTCGGGGCGGCTCGATCGGCGTCGAGGGTTGGTGCTGCTCGCGTGCTACCCGCTGTTCCTGGCTGTGGTGACGCTGCGCTGACCTCGGCCCTGGCGTCAGGCGAGGAGGCGTCAGGCGAGCTCGACCCGCACGCGTCGTTCCGCGGCTGCGGCGAGCAGCGAGTCCCGCGCCGCGACCGCGACGAGGATGGCGTCGGGCTGCAGCGTCTCCGCCGTGCGACCGCGTCCCGCGCTGCGCACGAGATCGGCGCCGCCGTCGAGGTCGAGCATGATCGAACCCCAGCTCGCACCGAGTCGAAGGTCGAGGGCGCCCGGCGGGATCGGCGCCGCGGTGTCGACGGCGCGCAGGGCGCGTACGTGTTGGCGGACGAACAGGACCGGGTCGGCGATCGTCATCGGGTCGACGACCACCACGCCGGCGGGGACGAGCACGATCCACCGTCGTGCGAGCGTGTGCAACGCGCGGGCTGCGAGCGCTGCGACCGGCCAACCGAGCACGAGCGACGCGAGCCCTGCGACGGTCGCTCCGTCGGCGAGCAGCAGCGGTCCCGCCGCGATGCCGGCGGCCACCAGCGCCCGTGCCAGAGGTACGGGCGCGAAGTACAACCCCGGCGGTGTGCGGAGCGGGTGGCGTCGCTCGTCACCGTAGGAGGCGCCGTTCACTGCGCTCACGGCGAATTCGGGATCCGCAACGAGGACCGTCGCGACGAGCGTGGCGATCACCGCGCCCCACGCCGCGATCGCCGAGGCGTCGCCGGCGATGGCTATGACGAGCGCGAGTACGACGAAGGTCGGGGCGACGACGCGGATCGCGGTGAGCCCGAGCGGGCGGGGCGCGAGGAGCGCGACGAGTCCCGTGCCCCACGCGAGCCACAGGAGCGCGGCGCCCACGACACCGGACGCTTCGCCGAGCTCGCCGAGGGCGTTCGCGGCTGCGGTCCCTGCCGCGAGCGGGAGCGCGAGCCAGACGACGCGAAGGACCCAGAGGCGCACTCAACCAGTCTCGCGCCGGCCTCCTGCCGGCCTCCCGAGCCGGGTGGGCTGCGTAGACTCCGAACCGCATGTCGACGCAAGGACCGTACGTTCCTGATCCAGGCGTTCCGAACCCGGCTGACCGGCCGGTGGCCTACCCGCCTGGTTCTGGGGGGCAGGACTCCGGCGAGCCGACGCAGGTCTACACGGGCAGCCCGAGCGGTGGCGGCGGCGCGGGAGCGCAGCCGCCGCGGGGGTCCGGTGACCTCGACGGTGCCTGGTCGGGCTGGCAGCGCGTGGCCGTCATCGTGATCTGCGCTGTCATCGCCGTCGCGGTGCTCCTGCTGGTCGTGTTCGCGTTCAACGACGACGAGGGCGACACGCCCACGACTCCGACCGTCCCGTCGTCGTCGGTTGCTCCGACGGCTCCGCCGACTGGGGTCGCCCCGACCGCGCCACCGTCGAGCGCGGCGACCACGACGACGCAGCCGCCGGCCACCACGACGAGTCAGCCGGCCTCGACGACCACGTGACCCCGGCGACGTGAAGCCGGAGACGCGAGCCGCAGAGCTCCGGGCGCTCATCGACTACCACACCGAGCGCTACTACCTCCTCGACGATCCCGAGATCTCCGACGCTGAGTTCGACGCCCTCCTGCGCGAGCTCGAGGAGCTCGAGACGGCGCATCCCGACCTCGTCACCTCCGACTCGCCGACCCAACGCACAGGTGGCGCGCGCTCGGCCACGTTCGCGCCGGTCACCCACCTCGTCCGCATGCTCTCGCTCGACAACGCGTTCAGCCGCGACGAGCTCGTCGCGTGGTACGAGCGCATCTCCAAGATCGTCGACGACCCCATCCACTTCGTCGGTGAGCCCAAGCTCGATGGTCTCGCGATCTCCTTGCTGTTCGAGAACGGGCGGCTCACGGGCGCTGCGACCCGTGGCGACGGGGTGACGGGCGAGGACGTCACCCCCAACGTGGCAACGATCACGTCGATCCCCAAGCGACTCGGGGGGAAGCAGATCCCGGCGCGGCTCGAGGTACGAGGTGAGGTGTTCATGCCCCTCACCTCCTTCACAGAGCTCAACCGTCGGCAAGGCGAGGCCGAGGAGCGGCTCTTCGCGAACCCGAGGAACGCGGCCGCGGGCAGCCTGCGCCAGAAGGACCCGCACGTCACCGCGTCGCGCGATCTCGACTTCTTCGCGTACCAGCTCGGGGTGCTGGAGGGTGGTCCTGCACTTCACTCTCACCACGAGACCCTCGCGTGGATCCGGGACCTCGGACTGCCGGTGAACCCTCGCATCAAGCAGCTCAGCGCGATCGACGAGGTCTTCGGGTTCTGCGAGGAGATGCTCGAGCGGCGCCACTCGCTCGGCTATGAGATCGACGGTGCCGTCGTGAAGGTCGACGACCTCGCCCAGCGCGCCGAGATGGGCGCCACGAGCAAGGCGCCGCGCTGGGCGATCGCGTACAAGTTCCCTCCGGAAGAGAAGACGACGCTGCTCCTGAACATCATGGTGAGCATCGGGCGCACCGGGCGCGCGACGCCTTTCGCGCAGCTCGAGCCCGTGTTCGTCGGCGGCTCGACCGTCGGGCTCGCGACGTTGCACAACGAGGACGAGCTCGCGCGCAAGGACGTCCGCAAGGGCGACACCGTGATCGTGCGCAAGGCGGGCGACGTGATCCCCGAGGTCGTCGGTCCGGTGCTCGCGAAGCGCCCGAAGCGCGCGCGGCGATGGAAGTTTCCCAAGGAGTGCCCTGCATGCGGCGCGCCGCTGGTGCGCCTCGAGGGGGACGCGAACCATCACTGCGACAACGTCGAGTGCCCCGAGCAGCGCGTGCAGCGCATCTGTCATTTCGCGAGCCGCGGCGCCATGGACATCGAGGGTCTCGGTGAGGAACGGGTGCGCCAGTTCGTCGACGCGGGCCTGCTGAACGATGCGGGCGACATCTACTCGCTCACCGTCGAGCGCCTGCTGCCGCTCGAGCGCATGGCACAGAAGTCGGCGGAGAACCTCGTGGACGCGATCGAGGCGTCGAAGCCCCGCGGGTTGGCTCGTGTGCTCGTCGGCCTCAGCATTCGTCATCTCGGGCCGACGGCGGCGCAGGCCGTGGCGCGCGCGATGGGTTCGCTCGACGCGGTCGAGGCCGCACCGGTCGAGACGCTCACCGTGATCGACGGTGTGGGTGGGGTGATCGCCGAGAGCGTGCGGCACTTCTTCACGATCGACGCCAACCGCGAGGTCGTCGAGAAGCTGCGCGCCGCCGGGGTCGACCTGACTGCGCCGAAGGTGGAAGTTCTCGAAGGTGCCGCAACGCTTGCCGGGGTGAGCATCGTGCTCACCGGGGTGCTGCAGGGCGGGCCGCGTGACCAGGCGCAGGAGGCGATCGAAGCGCGCGGCGGCAAGGTCACCTCGACGGTGTCGAAGAAGACCAGCTACGTCGTGGCGGGCGAGAACCCGGGGTCGAAGCTCGCGAAGGCGGAGAGCCTCGGCGTGCCCGTCCTCGACGAAGCCGGGTTCGCGCACCTCCTCGAGCACGGTCCCTCGGAAGCGAAACCAGAAGCAGGAGCGGGAAGTGGGGAGTGAAGTGGTTGATCACGACAAGGTCGGGCTGACCGACGAGGCGGCCACGATGCCGGTCGAGCGGGGCAAGATCCGCGAGTTTGCCCGGGCGTGCATGAGCGACGATCCCGACTATGTCGAGTCGCCCTCGCCCGTCGTCCCGCCGACGTTCCTGACCACGGTGAACTTCTGGATGACCTCGGAGACATCGCCGCTCGCCCAGGTGGGGCTCGATCTGCGACGTCTGCTGCACGGCGCACAGGAGTACGTGTTCCACGGGCCACCACCGCGCGCCGGCGACGAGCTCACCTTCCGGACGCGTGTCGACGCGATCTACGAGAAGGAAGGCAAGCGCGGGGGGACGATGACGTTCGTCGAGACCGTGACCGAGTTCCGTGATGCCGAGGGCACGCTCGTCGCCGAGGCGCGCTCGACCGCGATCGAGACCGGGAAGGTTGCGTCGTGAGCGCGACGTGGGAGGACCTCGTCGAAGGTTCCGGACCGGAGCCACGCGGGTACGGGCCGCTGACGCGGACCGACTTCGTCCGCTACCAGGGCGCATCGGGTGACTTCAACCCGATTCACCACGACGAGGAGTTCGCTGCGTCAGCCGGATATCCAGGCGTCTTCTCGGTCGGGATGCTCCAGGCCGGGATACTGGCGACCTACTGCACCGAGTGGCTCGGGACCGAGCACGTGCGGCGCTTCGCGGTGCAGTTTCGTGAGCAGGTGTGGCCGGGCGACCGGCTCGTCTGCTCGGCGACGGTCGCATCCAGGCACAACAGCGGCGGCGCGCGCACCGTCGATCTCGACCTGCTCGTGACGCGAGTGGAGTCGGGCGGCACCGCGATCAAGGGCGCGGCGACGTTCGTCGTCCCGTAGCCCTCGGAGGGATGGCGTCAGGCGCCGGCGCGGAAGCTCCAGGAGTAGACGCCGGGCTTGGCCGGGCGCTCCTTGCCCTGGGGCCAGTAGTACACCGCGACGTTGTGCAAGCCCGGCTCGAACCGGGTGAGGTCCCTGTCGGGTCCGGGCCGGAAGCTCACCTCGGCGAGCGGCACGATGCGCTCCAGCTGATCCTCGGGGACCTCGACGCCGTCGATCTTGAGCACGCCGGTGAGGTCGTCGCGCAGGTCGGCGGTGACCGTCTCCTGGAGCCGGGCGAGCTCGCCGGGGCCCGGCGATACCGAGTCGATCGTGCTCGGGAAGGTGCGTCCCTGGGGTTGGGTGTCGGACTGGGAGAGCAGCACGACGCCGAGGTTCAGGACCACGACCACGACCACGCCCACGACCACCCACCGCCACGGGTGGCGGAACAGGGGAGTGGCCATCGCCCCGAGGGTATCGGCGCCTTGCGTTGCCACGGAATCGGGCCGCGCGCCCCGTAGCCTGGACACAACATGGCCCACTCCACCCTCGTCGACCTCGTTGGTCGCGTCCTCGCCGGTCGCTACCGGCTCCTGGCCCCCATCGGGTCCGGGTCGAGCGGCCGCGTCTATCTGGCCGACGACATCCGCCTCCGCCGCCGGGTCGCGGTCAAGGTCCTCCACGGGGGCCTCGCCGACGACGCCGGCTTCCTGCGCCGCTTCCGGGCCGAGGCCCAGATGGCGGCCGCGCTGCACCATCCCCACGTCATGGCGGTCTACGACTGGGGCGAGGACGACGGTGTCCCGTTCATGGTGCTCGAGCTCCTCAAGGGAGGGTCGCTGCGCGGGCTCCTCGACGCCGGGCCCCGCCTGACCCCGGCTCAAGCCGCGCACGTCGGGCGCCAGGTCGCGGCGGCCCTGGGGTACGCCCACGTGCGCGGGCTCGTGCATCGCGACATCAAGCCGGCCAACCTGCTCTTCGACGAGCACGGC
>JALHSW010000333.1 GCA_022865365.1 Acidimicrobiia bacterium
ACCTCCTCAAGGATCGCGTCGCGGAGGTGCGCGAGTTCGTAGAAGCAGTGCAGCGCGTCGGCGCGGGCGGCACCGCACTCGACCCCGACGTCGTCGCGCAACTCCTCGGCCGCCACAGCCGGGACAGTGCGTTGGACGCCCTGACGCCCCGCGAGCGCGAGGTGCTGTCACTGATGGCCGAGGGCCGCTCGAACCGAGCGATCGCCGAGAAGCTCGTGATCAGCGCCGGCGCCGTCGAGAAGCACATCGGCAACGTCTTCGCCAAGCTCGGGCTCGAGCCGGATGAGGGAGACCACCGGCGAGTCTTGGCGGTGCTGCACTACTTGGCGTGACGTGGGGTCGTCGGACTCAGCCCGTCGGCGGGAAGCGTGCCTCGTTCCGATCGATCTTCGCCGCGGCAACTGTCGGGAGATCGACACCAAGCACGTCCGCTACCCGAATCAGGTAGATGAGGATGTCCGCGAGTTCGTCAGCCACGGCATCCGCCCGACCGGGATCCGCCATCACCTCGACAGACTCCTCCGGGGTCAGCCACTGAAAGATCTCGAGTAACTCAGCGGCCTCGACTGCGAGCGCCATCGAGAGGTTCTTGGGATCGTGGTATCGCTCCCAGTTCCGGGCGGCCGCGAATCCGCGTAGTCGCTCCCGCAACGTGTCGAGGTTGGAGTCGCTCACCGCTCGGTCCGCGACAGAACGAAGTCGCGCGTCTGCGGATCCTCGAAGTAGACGTAGCAGCCGCTCAGACCACGAGTGAGGAGCACCCGGTACGTGTGCTTGACCAACGTGGTGAAGCGTGCCGGTGCTCGCTTTGCCGAGCGTTTCACGATCGAGTCGTGGCTGAACTCAGGTTGCCCCACCCAGCCCTCATCGAATCGATACACGAGGTCGCGGCCCCAGATCACGCCGATGTAGTCGAACTCAAAGCCCTGTGCCGTGTAGACACACCCGACCTGCTCGAGACCGGCCGGGTCCGACGCCCAGAAGTTGCTCTTGGGGATCCCCGGTGCGAGCCGACCGGCGTCAGCCTTTGCGTTCCAGGGCCGGGACCAGCCGTCAACCTTCACATCGTCGACGAGCGTTCCGTCATGCTGGGGCTTGCTCCACGGCCAGCAGAAACCTGCCGCAAGCCGCGCGCTGGAGCCCTCCTCCGCCCGGGAGCGAATGAGCGCGTCGAGTTCCTCGGGAGCATCGACCACGTCGAAGTCGAACGGATCGTCGCGCTCCCAAAGGACCTGCGGCGTCCGTCGGAGTTCGAGGGTGTTATCGACCCACTGGACGTAGGCATCGGAACCATTGCAGCGGAACTGCGCCTCGAGCTCGTGCTCGACGACAGTCACGCCCCTTGCGGCTGCCGCTTCGCGGACGAGGTCCGACGACCCGACCTCCTCGGGACGAACCACCTGCATGTCGTCGATGAGGAACACCGACACCTTGGCTGCGTCGAGAAGCTCGGTGACCTGTGCCTTGTCGGATCGGTCTTCCTTCTTCATGAAGCGGTTGTTGCTCGACTCCCTCATGCGGTGTGCCTCGTCGCACACCAACAAGTCGATGGACCCCGGCTCGGCCGCAGAGAACGAGTTGAAGTACGTGAACTGGCTCGCGGCGCGCCGCCCGACCGCCTTGCGGAGGTTCTCGGTGAACGCCTTCGAGCCGGTGGCGTGAAGTGCCGAGTAGCCCTGCGCGGCCATCTCTGCGAGAAGGTTCACCGCTATGAGGCTCTTCCCGGTTCCGGGGCCGCCTCGGATCAATACCGCTGTGCTGCGATCCGAGAGCGCATGGGCCCGGACGAGCGCCAGGACGTGGTTGAACGCCACGCGCTGCTCGTCCAGCAAAGTGAAGGCGGGCTCGTTGCGAATGACCGCCGCGGTGTGCTCGAGCAGCCGCCGGTGCGGGCGATAGGCACCGTCGAGCACCCGGCGGAGGGTCTCGTCCCCTCCCCCTTCCCCGATAGTCGCGTCGAGGTATGGCACGAGGTCGTCAACGTCATCTCCGGTGAAGGGAGGCCACTGCCGCACCAGGTCTTCGAACTTCTCGTCGAACAACTCTGCCGCGTGGTCCCGCTTCATGTTGTGGAGGTAGCCGCAGGACCTCAGGACTAGATCGCCGCTCGAGAAGGAAGTATGCGTGTCCAGGAGGTACTGCTGGTAGTCGCCCGCCTGGCGGGACGGATGAAGCACGTCCCGCACCCGGCCGCCAAGGAAGGTAGCGACGCACTCATCGATCGGTGAGGAATCGACTCGATCCCACTGCTTCAGCTCAATGATGACGGCACCGGGCACGCCACCCGACCCGTGTCCAGTCACCATGACGTCGAGGCGCTTCGACGTGAGGGGTAACTGGTACTCGACGACAACACCCTGGTCGCGCAGCCCGCCGAGTTCCATGACGGACGCCATCCGCACCAGCGAGTTCTGCCACGAACGGACCTCGCTCTCCGACGGCTTGTACCGGAAGTGGGCGAAGAAGTTCTCTGAGATCCGGTTCGCGATCTGATTCCGCGACGTCTGGTCGATGAAGTCGACCGAGGTACCGCTGTAGAGGTGCATCTGACGGGCAGTCTTAGCACCGAGTCGCGGGCAAGACTCCTGACGAGTCCGACCTACGCGGCCTTGCCCAGCACCAGTGCGCTCGTGGGGACCATGGTCCCGGCGGTCACCAGGACGTGCTCCACACCTTTGGGCTGGTTCGTCGAGGTGCCCCGGATCAGGCGCGCGCCTTCGGCCACGCCGTTCATGCCGTGGATGTAGGCCTCGCCGAGCAGGCCGCCATGCGTGTTCACCGGTAGCCGTCCGCCGAGCTCGATCTCGCCGGCGGCGATGAAGTCCTTCGCTTCGCCGCGGCCACAGAAGCCGAAGGCCTCGAGCTGCATCAGCACCTGCGGCGTGAAGG
>JALHSW010000334.1 GCA_022865365.1 Acidimicrobiia bacterium
AGCGCCCGGCGCCACGACCGGCTCCGTGTCGCCGGAGCTCCCGTCCCAGCCCGAGTCCGCCGTCGCGCCCTGGCCGCCGTCGACGCCGCGCGAACGGAAGTCGTCGGGTCGCCTGCGCTCCACGCTCGTCGGCGCGCTCGTCGGCGGGCTCGTTGGAGCGCTCGCTGCCGGTGGGTTGGTGCTCGCGTTCGCCGGTGGCGGCGACACGACGACAGTGGTGCAACCCGCATCGGGCGAGGCGATCGTCACCCGCCCGTCGACGGAGATCAGCCGGACCGGCGATGTCGCCGCGATCATCCAGAAGGATGAGCCCGCGATCGTCGCGATCACGACGGGTGGTGGGCCCGGGAGCGGCAACGGCGGCGCCGGTACCGGCTTCGTGATCACCCAGGACGGCTACATCGTCACCAACAACCACGTCGCCGAGAGCGCGGCCAAGATCGAGGTGGCATTCACCAACGGTGAGATCGCGAGCGCCAAGATCGTCGGCACCGATCCCTCGGCCGACCTTGCGGTGCTCAAGGTCGACCGCACTGGCTTGCCGACAGTCGAGCTCGGCGATTCCGATGCGGTCCAGGTCGGCGACGAGGTCGTCGCGATCGGCAACGCCCTCGCGCTCGAAGGCGGTCTGAGCGTGACGCGCGGGATCATCTCGGGCACCGACCGCGACGTCGACACCGAGGTCGGCTCCTCGCTGGTCGGGATGCTCCAGACCGACGCAGCCATCAACCCTGGGAACTCCGGTGGGCCCCTGCTCGACGCGCAGGGCCGAGTGCTCGGCATCAACACTGCGATCGCGAACCCGGCCTCGGCACAGAACGTCGGCTTCGCCATCCCGATCTCGAGGGCCAAGCCCATCATCGAGGACCTCCGGCTCGGTCGGGCCGCCACGTTCCTCGGTGTGTCGACCCGGAACGTCACGCCGGCCGCCGCTCGTGAGCTCGACCTCAAGGTCGACGCGGGCGCCTACGTCGCCAAGGTCACCGCCGGCACTCCGGCCAAGGATGCGGGGATCCAGGAGGGAGACGTGATCGTCGAGATCGGCGGGAAGACGATCGAGGACTCCGGCGACGTGCAGACGGCCGTTCGCGAGCATCGTCCCGGCGACAAGGTCACGGTCGTCGTCGATCGCAAGGGTGAGCGCAAGACCCTCGACGCGACGTTGACCGAGCGCCCGGCAGCCTGAGCGGCCGGCTGAACGGCGCAGGCGAGCGGGTAACCTGAAGAGATGGCGATCAACCCGGAACCGCTCGAGCAGCTGCCGCCCCAGGGGCACGTGAAGGTCATCTACCTCGGACCCACGTCGCCGCACTGGGACGTGCACGGCGTCTTCGGCGACGGTCGCCTGATCGACGGGTTCCGCCAGCGTGCGCTCGCGCGGCTCCAGTTGCTGCCTCCGCACGACCCGCAGTTCCGTCGCAACCGCGAGCGAGTGAACCGCGATGCCGAGCGTGAGCGCCTGCTCGTCGAGTGGGACCTCGGCTACCCCGAGGAGTAGCGGCGGGCGCTACCAGCGCTTCTCGTAGCGGTTTCGAAGCAGGACGGCCGCGACGTTGGCGAGAATGGTGATCGCCAGGAGCACGAGGATCGCAGCAGCCGTGAGGCTCAGCCGGAACTCGCTCTTGGCGTCGGTCGCCCACTGGAAGACCACTTGCGGCAGTGCCGTGTAGGTGGTCGAGAACTTCTCGCTGAGTCCGGCGCTTCCCGTCGTGAAGAAGGTCCCGAAGAACGCACCGACGAGGATCAGCGGCGCGGTCTCGCCGATCGCTCGTGCTAGCGACAGGATCGTTCCGGTGAGGATGCCCGCGAACGCGTTCGGGAGCACCAGCGACTTCGTCACCTCCCACTGGGTCGCACCGACGCCGTAGCCGCCCTCTCGGAGCGACTGGGGCACCGCGCGGAGTGCCTCCGACGACGTGATGATCACGATCGGCAGCACGAGGATGGCGAGCGTGAGCCCGCCGGCGATGATGGTGCGGCCACCGGTGATGCCGCCCTCGCCGAAGATGTCGACGAGGGTGCCGCCGAGCACCGGGATGTCACCGATGTCGGAGCCGAGCAGCTGCACGAAGATCGCCAGACCGAGCAAGCCGTACACGACCGACGGTACGCCTGCGAGGTTGCGGATGTTGAGCCGCACGAAGGCGATGAACCGGTTGCTGGGCGCGTACTCCTCGAGGAACACCGCGGTGGCAATCCCGAGTGGAAACGCCACGATCGCCGTCATGATCGCGAGGAACACCGTGCCGAAGATGGCCTGCGAGACACCCGCTCGCTCGGGGAATCGTGACAGATCGGACGTGAGGAAGCTGCTCGTCCCGACGAGCGCGGCGATGCCGAAAACGATCACGAACCCGACGACCATCGCGACGAGGATCTTCCAGTGCCGACCCCGCGCCGAGAAGAAGATCGCGAGGGGGAGACCGACGAACGCGACCAGCGTGGCGAACCATCCGATGAGGCCCTCGGGATGGGTGAGGAAGGTCCACGTCTCGCTGAGTGCCTTCTCGAGCTCACTCGGGAGGTCCGAGATGACGAATCCGCGGTTCTGGAACGTCCCGAGCCCGTCATCGAGGATGATGCCGAACAGGAGCACGATGAACGCGAGGCACACGAACAGGCAGAACAGCAGTGCGACCTGGAACACGACCCCGGGGACGTCGACGCGCTTGCCCCGCAGCGACTTGCCGACGGTGATGTCACGCGTGAGCGCGACGTCGGCGGTGGCCATCAGTACTTCTCCCGGATCCGGCCCACGAAGAAGTCGCCGACGAGGTTGAGGAGCATGGTGACCCCGAACAGCAGGAGTCCGAGGAAGAACAGGCTGTTGAACGCCTGGCCGGCACCAGAACCGCCGCCACCTGCGACCTGATCGGTCCCGGTCGCGAGTGAGGCCATCGCCGAGGTGATGGTGAGTCCGACGTCGGTGATCTTGGTGGTGTAGGCCGCCTCACCGAACGCGCCGCCGGCGAGCGCCACGATCATCGTCTCGCCGATCGCCCGCGAGGCGGCCAGGATCATTGCCGCGACGATGCCCGAGACTGCTGCGGGCATCACGATCTTCGTGACCGTCGTGATCCGGCGAGCACCCAGCCCGTAGCTCGCCTCGCGCAGTGCGGCCGGGACGGCTCGCATCGCGTCCTCGCTCACCGACGCGACGATCGGCGTCACGAGCAGCCCGACACCGATGCCGGCTGCGGCGAGGCTGAACGCGTCGGCGTTCGCAAACAGGTTCTGCACGATGTTGGGCCCGATCCACGCGATCGCGAAGAATCCGATCACGATGCTCGGGATCCCGGCCATCACCTCGAGGATCGGCTTCGCGATCTGTCGGACCCGAGGCTTGGCGTACTCCGCGAGGTAGATCGCGGCGCCGAGGCCGAGGGGTGCGGCGATGAGCATCGCGACGCCGGTGACGAGCAGCGACCCCATGAACAGGGTCGCGATGTCGAACTTGCCGACGCGAGGTGCCCACTTGTCGGCCGTCCACAGCTTGTCGAGCGGAGTGTTGTTCAGGAACTCGATCGAGTTGCCGAGCAACGAGAGGACGATCGCGATGCTGATCGCCAGCGACGACAGTCCGGCGATCCAGAAGCCGGTGCGAACCCGCCGCTCGCGGCGGAGGCGGCGGCGGTCGCCAGTCAGATCGATCAGCCCGCCCGCCGTCACCGTCACCGGAATCCTCCTGTTTCGCGCTCTACTTCTACCCGAACCGCGAGAGGGCGGCCGACCCGGGGGGAACCGGTCGACCGCCCTCAGCGCCCTTGCGCGGTTGCCCTACGAGGCAGCCTTCCAGGTGGCGATCGACGCCTGGATGTCAGCGGGTGCCAACGGGGCGTAGCCGGCCTCTTCGACCGTCTTGGTGAGGTTCTTCTTCGTCATGTAGAAGTCGACGAAGCTCTTCACCGATGCGTTGGACGCGGCCTTCTCGTTGCTCACGTAGATGAAGAGCGG
>JALHSW010000026.1 GCA_022865365.1 Acidimicrobiia bacterium
ATTGGTCGCTCGAGGGCGTCGACCTCCGCGAGCCCCTCAAGGCGGCAGACTTCAAGGTGCGCAAGGTGATGCCCGCGATCTACGCCGCCGTCGAGGGCCGCACCGCCGGTCTGCCGCTGTTCGACTCGCTCGTGCTCCTCGGGCGTGATCGGGCCCGCGGGAGGGTGATCGCCGCCCGCTCACGGTTACCCGGGTAGCGACGAGCCCGCCGTGACCTGGCTGACCTGGAAGCTGGTTCGGCGCGTCGCGCTGGTCGCCGGCCTGCTCCTGGTGGCGTACTACCTCGTGACGCTCTTCCAGGTCTGGCGAGCAGCCGAGGACGACGATCGGTCGCACACTCAGGCGATCATCGTGCTCGGCGCCGCGCAGTTCGACGGCCGCCCGACCGATGTGTTCAAGGCGCGCCTCGACCACGCGTTCGAGCTGTGGAAAGAGGGTGTCGCGCCGACGATCGTCGTGACGGGCGGTGGACAGCCCGGCGACCGTTTCACCGAGGCCGGCGCGGGAGCGGCGTACTTGCACGAGCTCGGTGTCCCCGACGCCGCGATCCAACGCGAGACCACGAGCCGCAACTCGTGGGAATCGCTGACGGCGTCGGCGCGCTTCCTGCAGGACGAAGGGATCACTCGCGTCACCCTCGTCTCGGACCCATTCCACATGCTCCGGCTGCGACTCATCGCCGAGAAGCTCGGCTTCGACGCGACCACGTCGCCGACCCGGACGAGTCCGATCACCGGCGTCGACGAGTGGGGACGTTTCGCCTCCGAGGCGCTCCGTGTCGCCTTCGCACGCATCTTCGGCTTTGGCGCGCTGGCTCGGGCGTCGCGAGTGGGGAAGGTCGTGCCGGGACTGGCTATCCTGATTGGACCTTCGGGGGTGGTGTAATCGGTAACACAGCAGGTTCTGATCCTGTCGTTGGGGGTTCGAGTCCTCCCCCCCGAGCCAGCCGGCACTCCGAAGTTGCACCAACCGGGATGCCGAGCCCGGCCCCGTCGTCTAGTGGCCTAGGACGCCGCCCTCTCAAGGCGGAAACGGCAGTTCGAACCTGCTCGGGGCTGCAACACGGTCCGCACCTCGCACGCGAGGTGCGGACCGACTCGCGTCGTGGCACGAGACGCGAGTCTCTCGCGTCGTGCGCGTGGACGCGCACGAGTCTCGGTGCGCGTGGCGCCGTCATGAAAGTCACGCGAAATCCACCACTTTTGGTCGCGAGTCGTTTAGCGTTGTCCATACGTGCACATGCACTCGGCTACGCGTGCGCGGGCAAGGTGATATCCGCAAGGTGATATCCGCAAGGTGATATCCGCAAGGTCCGCAAGTTGAATTTCCCAGAGGAGCCAAGTTACGCAGCCACGATGGAACGTGCCGAGCACGCCGAGCGAGAGCTCGAGATGCTTGACACTTGTGTCTGGATGCGTTCGACTTTCCTGTAGCACGCACACCATGGAGGAAACAGCGTGAACAAGGCAGAGCTCGTCGACAAGATCGCCGAAGGGACCGGTCTCTCGAAGGGGGACGCCGACAAGGCGCTGTCAGCCTTCGTCGAGACGATCATCGCGGCCGTGCAGCAGGACGACCCGGTCGCGATCCCCGGTTTCGGCAAGTTCTCGCGCAGCGAGCGCAAGGCGCGCGAGGGACGCAACCCGCGGACCGGTGAGCCGGTGCACATCCCGGCTTCGAAGGCCGTCAAGTTCTCGGTAGCTGCCGCGTTTAAGACCGCGGTGAAGAACTGAGACCGAGCCGCTCTCGCGAGCGGCCTCGGAGACCGAAACCCCTCAAAGAAAGGTGGTGACCGTGCCTCCGGCAAAGCGACGTACCGCACGCAAGAGCGCGGCAAAGAAGACATCCGCACGGAAGCCGGCCAAGCGCCGGACAAGGAAGAAGTCGACCGCGCGTAAGTCGACGGCACGGAAGCCGGCCAAGCGTCGCAAGAAGGCAGCGGCGAAGAAGGCTCCGGCCAAGCGTCGCAAGAAGGCAGCGGCGAAGAAGCCGGCCAAGCGTCGCAAGAAGGCAGCGGCGAAGAAGCCGGCCAAGCGTCG
>JALHSW010000335.1 GCA_022865365.1 Acidimicrobiia bacterium
GACACCGACGCCGACGACCACGGGCGTGCGCGGGTCGAGCACCTGCCAGGATGACGTGGTCATCGGTCGGGTCGGGGAGCGCGGAGCAGGGGCATCCCCGAGCCTGGCACGCCCCGGGGCAAGAACTCTTGCGCGGTGAGCGCCAGCGCTTCGCGCACGGCTCACCCAGAAGCCCCGAGAGACCCGTAGCTGTCGTACCTCCCTGCGACGATGGTCGAACGCCTCGGGAACCGGGCGTCGTCAGGCGAGAGGCTCCCCGGATCGCTTGCTCTGGAGCGACGGGGAGAGGAACATGGCGCCGGATGAACATGCTCGTGTGGAAGCATCACAGGCCTTGACCGAGCAGCTCGGACCGGCTGCGGCTGCTGCGCTCATGGAGTGCATCCCGCCGTTCGGGTGGCATGAGATCGCGACCAAGAGCGATCTCATGGCGCTCGAGCGCCGTTTCGATCGACGCTTCGAGGCGCTGGATCGACGCATCGAGACGCTCGAGCGCCGAATCGACGGGCTCGAGGAGCACCTTGGGTTTCGGTTCGACGCGAGGCTTCACGCGGAGATGAACCGCATGATCCGCTGGACCGTGGCATCGATATTCGGCGGGATCACTGCGCTCAGCGCCGCCGCGGCGGCCGTTGCCGCGCTGCTCGCCTGAGCCCGGCGGGCACCGGAGGAATCGGGCGAGCGGGTCAGGCTGCTCCCGCGTGCCCGCGCCGCATGAACCAGTTGGTCACGCCGATCACCGGCGCCTCGCCGATGACGACGAAGCCGTGGCGCTCGTACAGCCGCACGTTCTCGGGCTTGTCTGTCTCGAGGTAGCCGACCTCATGATCGGCGTCGAGACGTCGGCAGTACTCACCGAGGATGCGGGTGCCGATGCCCTTGCCCTGGAGGTGCGCGTCGACCGCGAGCGGCCCGAGGTGCGAGTGGGCCTCGTCCGGGTCGTGCGTGGCCCACGTCTTGAGCCACGAGGCCAGCCGGGCCGCGGCGCGCGGCCCGAGCGCGACCATCCCCGGGATGAATCGCAGCCGCTGTGAGGCCGTCGGCTGGCAGGTGCCCGCGGGCGCGATCCCGGTGAGGCCGACGAGCACATCGCCGTCGAACGCGCCGATCGGCGTCTGCGCGCTCGACACGCGAAAGTACGTGGTGAACATTTGCTCGAGTGACCGGCGGCGGCGCTCCGAATCGTCGCCGAACGCCGCGAGGTGCAGTGGGTTGTCGCGCATGCCGCGGGCGAGCACACCGACCGCGGTCGAGTGATCGGCGTGATCGAGGTCGCGTAGGTCGACCATCGGTGGAACCGCACCCGGCATGGACCGACGATACCGGCTGGTCGCGGCCCGCGATCACGGCGAGGATGGTTGCGATGTCGCCGCGCGCACCCAACATCCTGCTGGTGATGGCCGACCAGCACCGCGCCGACGTGATGGGCTGCGCCGGCGATCCGAGCGTGCACACCCCGAATCTCGACCGGCTCGCCGCCGAGGGGGTGCGCTTCTCGCGCACGAGCTGTCAGGGGCCACTGTGCATGCCGGCGCGAGCATCGTTCCTCACCGAGCGCTACGTGCGCGACCACGGCGTGTACACGAACTGGGCCGAGGTTGCACCCGGCACCCCGACCTATCTCCACGCGTTGCGCGACGCCGGATACCGCACGGCGATGATCGGCAAGGCGCACCTCACCCGCGATGACGTAGGCGATCCTCGCCACGTCGACGCGCTCGCCCCCCGGCTCGAGGAGCGGGGGTTCGCCGAGGTGCAGGAAACCGGCGACAAGTTCTCGATCGACCCCCCGAACCGCTACGTCGATCATCTCCGCGATCGGGGCCTGCTCGGCGCGTACGCCCGGCACATCGCCGATCGCAGCTACCACGGCACCCAAGAGAGTGGAAGGGGTGCGACGAAGCAGGTGCCGATGTGGGACGCGACGCCGTCCCCGTTGCCGCTCGGCGACTACATCGACACCTGGCACGGCGATCTCGCCGTGCGCTGGCTCGAGCAGTACGACGGCGACGTGCCCTTCTTCGCGTTCGTCGGGTTCCCCGGCCCCCACGATCCCTGGGACGCGCCCCGCGCCGCGGTCGACGCGTACGCCCCGAGCGACGTGACGATGCCCCGCTCGACCCGCCGCCCCGATCTGGAAGGCACCGATGGGTACGGGCGACTGCTCGGCGCGTTCCTCGGGCTCTCCGACACCGACACCATGTCGGACACTGCCATCCAGGGCATGCGCCGGGCTTACGCCGCAAACGTCTCGATCATCGACGACGCGCTCGGGCGCCTCCTCGGTGTCCTCGATGCCCGCGGGATGCTCGACAACACGTGGGTGCTCTACACGAGCGACCACGGTGAGATGGGCGGCAATCACGGACTCATGTCGAAGTGCGTGCTCTACGAGCAGTCGGTGCGGGTGCCGCTCCTCGTGCGGCCACCCGGAGGGTGCGAAGCACGCGTCGTCGACGACCTGGTCGAGCACCTCGACGTCCCGGCGACGGTGCGGGCGATCGCTTCGGCGCCGCCCGTCCCGCAGAGCGAGGGGCGCTCGCTGCTCGGCTACGTGCACGGCAACGATCCCGAAGCGCGGACGGTGTCGGTGAGCGAGAACTGGGGCTTCGCGGCTTTCTCGACCGAGCGCTACAAACTCGTCGTCGACGAGGATGCCCTGAGCCCGTGCCAGCTCTTCGACCTGCGCGAGGACCCGGACGAGGACGAGAACCGGGTCGCCGACCCCGAGTGTGCGGACGCGGTCGAGGAGCTCATGGCCACGACCGTGCGTCCGTTCTTCGCCACCGCAGCCGCTCGACCCCACCCCAGCCCATTCGCAGGCTGAGCGCGAGCCGGCCGTCGCCTACGCGGCGCGGAAGGGGAGGGTGTCGTAGCGGCGGGTGAACGCCCCGTCGGCGAAGGTGCCGGCGTCGGGGTCGACGCTGAAGGTCGGGCATCGGCGCAGGAGCTCTTCGATGAC